>CAMOFS010000022.1 GCA_946613735.1 uncultured Lachnospiraceae bacterium
TTCTTGTCATTCTGAGGGCGCAGCCCGAAGAATCCCTACTCATCTGAGAACTTTAAAAGGAGAACAGGATGTTAGAAGAATTAAAACAAGCAGTTTATGAAGCGAATATGGAGCTGCCGGCGCGCAATCTGGTGACCTACACCTGGGGCAACGTCAGCGGCATCGACAGACAAAAGGGTCTTTTTGTAATAAAGCCCAGCGGCGTGGACTACGAAAAGCTGCGCCCCGAAGACATGGTGGTCATGGACCTTGAGGGGAATAAGGTAGAGGGCGACATGAATCCTTCCTCGGATACTCCCACCCACTTGGAGCTGTACAAGGCATTTGAAAAGGTGGGCGGCATCGTTCATACCCATTCCCCCCATGCCACAGCCTGGGCCCAGGCAGGAAGGGATGTGCCCTGCTACGGCACCACCCATGCGGACTATTTTTATGGTCCCATCCCCTGCGCCAGGAACCTCACTCCCGAGGAGATCGAGGAGGCATATGAGAAGAACACGGGTATCACCATCATAGAGACCTTTAGGGAGAGGGGCATTGATCCCATGCATGTGCCGGGAGTGCTCTGCAAGAACCACGGCCCCTTTACCTGGGGCAAGGATGCTGCCAATGCAGTATACAACGCAGTGGTCTTAGAGGAGATCTCCAAGATGAACCTTATGACGGAGATCCTAAACCCCAACGGAGACAATACCACTCCACAGTCCATGCAGGACAAGCATTTTATGCGTAAGCATGGCCCCAACGCCTATTATGGCCAGAGATAACAATACGGCCAGAGATAGCATTACGGCTATAGATAACAGATTAGCGCAGCTTATAGAGGCTGCGCTAATTTTTTCTTTATAAATAAGTATAAATGGTTTATACTGTAAGAGTGTATTGGTACGTAAGGGGGATTTCAAATGGACAGAACGGCTTTAGAAGCGTTTGAAGATGACAGGATGCAGAGTGAAAAGATCATCAGGTATTTTCCAAAGATACTTGAGCTTTTTTCCGATGACTCTTTTGGCAAGTATATTTTTATCACCAATCTCCAGACGGATTGTGCATATCTGTCCGAGGAGGCGGTGGAGTATTTCGGCCTGCCTTCCGTTATCATGGAGAATTCGGAAATGGTATGGGCAGAGCATATTGCGCCCCAGGACCATGAGGCATATCTCAAGGAATTCAAGGACACCATAGAGGGGCGTATAGCTGAGTTCAATCTTTATTTTCGAGCCAAAAACAGGGAGGGACGCTATGTCACCTGCTCCGGAAGGGGAGAGGTGATAAGGGATGAGTCCGGTACCCCTGTTTTTTTTGCGGGCACCCTTGTCAATCATGAGATAGGAAATAACTTAGATTCCGTTACGGGTCTTTACAGCCGTTCACATCTTATGTCCACCATCCAGAATTACATCATCAATGAAAAGCCTTTTTACATCCTCATGGTTGGTGTAAGGAACTTTTTCGATATCAATTCCGCCTACGGATACAAGTTTGGCAATGCGGTCCTTAAGACTATGGCAGAGGCCGCCATCTCACTTAAAAATCACGGGACACTTTTCAGGGCTGAAGGGACGAAGTTTGTCTACCTGGCTGATATAGATGACCTGGACAAGGAGGAGCTTGAGGGTACCTACAACATGATCCGGGACTTTTTCGATAAGAAGCTGGTGGTGGATGGTACTCACATATCGGTGGATATCTGTGCCGCCCTTATGACAGTCAATGATTTTACCATCGATCCCAATTCCATCTATAGCAGCTCCCTGTATGTACTGCAAAAAGCCAAGATGGAGAACGCCCGCGAGCTTGTGATAGTGGATGATGATTATTTTGAGGGCAGTGAGAGGCATCTTAGGCTTTTGTCAGAGATCAGGAACTGCATTACCGAGGACTACAGGGGCTTTGTCCTGCATTATCAGCCCATCGTGGATGCCCGTACGGAGAATATCACCGGTATGGAGGCGCTGATCCGCTGGAGGAAAAAGAGCGGTATTTTGGTGCCGCCGGCTGAGTTCATCCCCTGGCTGGAGCAGGATCCCATCTACTATGACCTGGGCAACTGGATACTCCACAGGGCTATCTGTGATACCAAGCCCATCCTTCGGAGGCAGCCGGGCTTTACCGTCAATATTAACCTGGCATATCCCCAGCTCCAGAGACCGGAGTTCAAGGAGATGGTCATGGGCATCTTGGAGGAAGAGGACTTCCCCGTGGAGAATATCAAGATGGAGCTTACTGAACGCTGCAAGCTTTTGGACCATGAGGCCCTGCGCAACGTGATGATCCATTTCAAGACCTCAGGCATGCAGACGGCACTGGATGATTTTGGTACGGGATATTCGGCACTCAATCTTTTGATGGAGCTTCCCGTGGACCAGATCAAGATAGACAAGTCCTTTGTGGATGACATAGAGACGGATCTGCCAAAGCAGAGCCTGCTCCGCGCCATTACCAGCTGCTCCAGGGAGCTGGGCAAAAAGGTATGTGTCGAGGGCATCGAGTCGGAGGAGATGGCGGAGTTTATCAGGAACCGCTTCCCCGTCACGAATTTCCAGGGCTTTTTCTTCTCAAAGCCCCTGCCTATAGATGAGTTTATGGAGTTTTATGATGAGCATTACAAATGATTATACCATAGAACGTTTTATGGAGCTGGCCTTGTCCCTGACGACGGAGCGCCAGCTGGATGTTTTGTTTGATAAGATACTCACGGAGTCCATGGATCTGACCCACTGCGACGGTGGTACGGTATATGTTAAAAACGGTGATCAGCTGGAGTTTGAGAGTCTCTATACCAGGTCCAAGGGTGTGCACATGTCCCGCCTGGATGGGGACGTGTCCCTGCCTCCGGTACAGCTCAACCGCTCATCGGTGTGCGCCTGCGCGGCACTGGATAAAAAGCTTATCAACCTGCCGGACATCTACGATTCCAAGGAGTATGACTTCTCCGGCGCGAAAAAATATGATTCCCTCAATGACTACCGTACCAGCTCCATGCTGGTGGTCCCCATGATCGATGACAATGCTGATGTCATCGGTGTGCTGCAGCTTATCAATGCAGGCGGCGGGGACGGTAAGGCGATTCCCTTTGATCCCGGATATGAGAGGATGATATCCGCCATGACATCCTTAGCTTCCGTGTCACTTCACAACCGGATGCTGGCCAAGGAGGTATTGGATATCTTGCACTCCTTTGTACGGGTCATGATCGGTGCGGTTGATACCCGCTCACCCTACAATGCCAATCATACAAAAAGCATGGTATCCTACGGGGAGAAGTTTTTAAAATACGCTGCCGAGGCAGAGCCGGGGCTCTTCCCGGAGCGGGAGTGGGATCCCCTTTTGATGAGTATATGGCTCCATGACTTGGGCAAGCTGGTGATCCCACTTGAGATCATGGACAAGGAGTCCAGACTGGGCGACAGGCTTCCTGAGGTTTTGCACCGCATAGAGGTGGCCATTCTCTGCGAAAGGATCCGGGGGCTTTCAGGTGAGGCGGACTATGAAGAAAAGATCAGGTGCCTTACTGATGCCAGGGACTTCATTTTAGATATCAATAAGGCGGGCTTTTTGCCCGATGAAAAGCTGGAAAAAATTGGGCAGATCGCAGCCGTCGAGTGTCTCACTTCGGAGGGCGGTACCGTGCCTCTTTTAAATGAGGATGAGATACATTCCCTGTCTGTCAGAAAGGGCACCCTTACGGCAGAAGAGAGACACGTGATAGAGACTCATGTGGAGTACACTGAGTCCATGCTGGGTAAGATGGTCTTTAAGGGATTGTATGAAAAGGTTCCCGAGTGGGCCTCCGGCCATCACGAGTTTATCAATGGCACGGGCTATCCCCACAAAAAGTCCGGGGATGAGATCCCTCCCGAGACCAGGCTTATCACCATTTTGGATATATATGATGCGCTGACGGCAGAGGATAGACCTTACAAGCCGCCTATGCCATCTGAGAAGGCTTTTTCAATCCTTCGCGAGATGGAAGCAGAGGGAAAGCTGGATAAAAAGTTACTGGATATGTTTTACGAATCAGGTGCGTGGGAGAAATGATTATGGCTGAAAACAAACTACAGTTGACATGCTTCGGAGCCAGAGGATCTGTTTCAGTTTCCGGAAAGGGCTTTGATATTTACGGAGGCGGCACCAGCTGCTACGTTGTGACCTTTGGAAAAAACCGTATCTTTTTGGATGGCGGCAGCGGTATGGTGGATCCCAAGACGGGCGACTACAGTGCCCGGGTGCCGCATGAGATAGTCCTCATCTCGCATATGCATCTGGATCATATCATCGGCCTGCCCTATCATGACGGGCTTATGAAAAGTGGCCACAGTGTCACCATCTATGTTCCCTTTGAGCCATGGATAGAAAAGCTCAACACCATTTTTTCACCGCCCTTCTGGCCTCTGGGGCTTATGGATTATCCGGCCGACGTGAGCATCGAGACGGTTCCTGAGAGCCTGGAGGTGGACGGTTGCAGGATCACCCATATGGTGGGGAACCATCCCGGTAAGAGCATCATATACCGGCTGGAATACGATGGACACTCCATCGTGTATGCCACGGACTATGAGCATGACAACGGAGAATTTGACGAGCGTCTGGTGGAGTTTGCCCGGGGCGCCGGCATTTTTATCTATGACGGTTCCTATACGCCTGAGGAATACGAAAAGTTCAAGGGCTACGGTCATTCCACTCCCAACAAGGGAGCAGAGATCGCCGCCCGTGCAGGGGTGGGACAGCTTTTGATCACCCATCATGCTCCGGATCATGATGATGCCTTTGTGGAAAAAATGGAGCGTGAGATAAAGAATACATTTGAAAACAGCATGTTTGCCTATGTGGGACTGGTATTGTAGGCAGGCAAAGCTGTTTATGAAAAAGGAGATTAACAATGGCTTTTGATGGGATCATATTGGATGTGGACGGCACCCTGTGGGACAGCCGCTATGTGGTAGCTGACGCATGGAACCGGGGAGCAGAGTCCTGCGGCGCCGATGTGAGGGTTACACCGGAGAAGCTCAAGGAGCTTTTTGGCAAGACCATGGACGAGATCGCCCAGGAGCTGATGCCGGATTATGAACCCGGGCTGCGTGCTGACATCCTTAAAAAGTCCATCGAATTCGAGGATGAGGTCCTCAAGGAAAATGAAGAGGACATTACCTATAACGGGGTCATCGAGACTCTCTACACCCTTCATGACATGGGAGCGAAGCTTGCCATAGTCTCCAACTGCCAGGAGGGATATATCGAGCTTTTCATGGAAAAGAACGGAGTCTCCCAGCTTATCTGCGATACGGAATGCTTTGGACATACCGGCCGGGGCAAGGCGGACAATATAAGGGCAGTAGTGGAAAGGAACGGTTTTAAAAAGCCGGTCTATGTAGGCGATACCGAGGGTGACATGATAGCTTCCCGCGAGGCGGGAGTGCCCTTTGCGTGGGCGTCCTATGGCTTTGGAGATTCTAAGCCTGAGGGTGCCATCGCATCGTTTTCTTCTCCCTATGATATGATAGGGCTTATGAGAAAAAATGCGGGGGAGAAGCTGATCTATCGCATCTACTCCGTGGAGGGCACGGCTGAGAGGCTCAGGGATGATGCGGCACAGCGCCAGGTGGCGTATATGGAGGCTGTTACCAGACTTGCAGAGCAGGGCATTTCCATTGTGGATGCTTATTATGTCAAGCGCATCCCGGATGATATGGGCACACCCTATGATGCCATCTGCAGGATTGCGGCCCTTCAGAAAAAATCAGATATTGAGATCACCAATTACAGCCTTTTTACCTGTGGAGTAGGCGACACTGCCGCTTCGTTGGGCATGGATATCAAGACGGTCATCGATACCATAGGCTACGGAGTGAAGCTGGTGGAGGATGCCAAGGCTGAGGGTGCCAATGTGATCATCACCGGTGAGAACGGCCCGGCAGCAGTCGACGGAGCCAGGGCTATCTCCCGTTCCATGAACGCCGATGACTACACCGATGTTTTTGAACTTCTGACCAAATACGGCAATGAGGACCTGGCCTGCATGGTGGGTATCTTTTTGGGCGGAGTCTTCAATGAGACAGCAGTGGTGGTGGATGGATATTCGCCGGCTATCGCAGCCCGCCTTGCGGCAAAGCTGGACGAGCGGGTGCTGCATGCGGTGCTTCCCACTGCATCTCCGGGAGACCCCGACCACGCCCTGGACTCCCTTTACGCCGCACTGGATGTGTATTTCAGCTGATCTTTGGCTTTTTTACAGACCGGATATGCGAAAAAAAATGCAGGATACGCATTTATAGAGTTTTGTACTATTGATTTTCCCTGAATAACCGATACAGATATTGAGGAAACTATTGATGTTTTTTGTACTGCAAAAAACAACTGTAACTTTTAGGGAGAACATGTATGGTTATTCAACATAATCTACAGGCTCAAAATACGAACAGACAGCTGGGCGTCACCGGTGGAGTGTTGTCAAAGTCCACGGAGAAGCTTTCTTCGGGATACAGGATCAACAGAGCCGCTGATGATGCTGCCGGCCTTGCAATATCTGAAAAAATGCGCTTCCAGGTACGTGGCCTCAACAAGGCTTCGTCCAATGCCTCTGACGGTATTTCACTTATACAGACAGCAGAGGGTGCACTGAATGAAGTTCATGCCATCCTTAACCGTATGAAAGAGCTTTCCACCCAGGCAGCAAATGATACTAATACAGACATCGACCGCCAGTCCATCCAGGAGGAGATCGATGAGCTTACGTCTGAGATCGATCGCATAGCTTCCACTACACAGTTTAATACCATGAATCTGTTGGATGGGTCGCTGTCTGAGGTGACAGAAGAGGATCCTTATGATGCCAATCCTTATTTCAGTGCATTTCAGTTTGGCAATCAGGTATATACCTTTGAACTGGTGGATGCTAATGGAGACAGGATCAGTAACGTGTCGGAAACAGAAGGACTTGTGGGATCCATGGGTAATCTTAACGGGGTAGAAAACAACTTTAGTGGTGACTATCTTGATCTTGCAAATTTTGTTAAGGATGCGGCATCATCTGCTGTTGGCAAGCTTTATGATGCATACGGTAGCTTATTTAGCAACGCTTCATCCAATGGCGTTAAGGTTGGACTGGAGCTTGGAAATATAGACGGCCAGAGAGGAACTCTTGCGTTCGTACAGGTGGCGGCGTCGTCCAGTACAACTCGGGCAACAATGGGATATAAGATGAAGGTCGATACATCGGACTACAATCCGGCGAACTTCGCCTCTATGAGTGATGCTGACAAGGCAAACCTTGCTGCAACCATTGCCCACGAGATGACCCATGCGGTCATGGATGACACCCTGACTACCGGTATGATGGGAAGCGGGGAATATCCAAAGTGGTTTAAAGAGGGTATGGCCCAGACATCCAGCGGTGATGGCACATGGTTTACGGGTTCTGTTCCTGTCAACGCAACTGATTCACAAATATCAAATTATATGAAAGATTCCAATGTCAGGAATTATGGCGCAGGATATGTAGCTGCTATGTATCTTGGACATCTTGCAAGCGGAGCCTCTGCAACAGATGCACCAACCGCTGCCAGCATAAAGACAGGGCTGGGAAATGTCCTCAGTGACCTTTCCACAGGTAAGACCTTAAATGAAGTCATTGCTTCGCGTACCAACGATACATTTGCCGGAGTTACGGAATTTGAAAACAAGGTATTCAACAATCCCGATGCAGACACCATCGCTTTTGTGAAAAACCTTCGTGCAGCTATTGGATCGGGTGCCGGCTCTGTTTTGGCTCCCAGCCTTTCTACAACTCAGAATAGCGCCTTTGCCCCTGGATCCATGTCAGCTACAGGCACAAATTACACTATTGATCTGGGATATTCAGCGATGCTCAATAAATTCAACGGAGGCATTGATTGGGAACGAGGCGGTACCGGTGATGATCCCAGCGGCAGAGCCGAAAGTAAGGGCGGTCTCAACCTCCAGGTTGGTGCACTTAGCGGACAGAAGATTGTGGTCAATATCGACGCGATGAACGCTGTAAGCATCGGTATCAAGGGACTTAGTATGGCTTCCTTCGAGGATGCCGGTACAGCAATGGAAAAGATTGATAAGGCTATTGATAAGGTGTCTACTCAGAGATCCAAGCTGGGGGCGAAGCAGAACAGGCTTGAGCATACAGTCCTGAACCTGGACAACACAAGTGAGAACGTAGACTCTGCAGAGTCCCGTATCCGCGATACAGATATGGCGCGTGAGATGGTAAAGCACTCCACAGCCAACATACTGCAGCAGGCAGGCCAGGCAATGCTGGCTCAGGCCAATCAGTCTACACAGGGTATTCTTTCACTTATAGCATAGGAAAAGGATTATAAATGGGAGATTTAAAGAGATTTTCCTGCACCTGTGGCTACTCGGAAGAGTTGGCCATAGGTGTTGGCATTAAAGCCATAAGAGACGAATATATTCAGGAGGCCTTTCCCGACAGGATCGATGAGATCAAGTCAGGACGGGAGGCAGGCACCATACAGTCAGCTATCGTAGCAAAAAGACTTGGTGTATGCCTAAGCTGCAGGAAGCTTGTAACCGTTACCTGCCTCGAAATAGCATATTCTGACGGTCATCAGGAGATCGTAAAGCAGGGATGTCCTGATTGCAAAAGTGCTGTGACCACCATGGATCCGGACAGCCCCATCGAATGCCCCTCATGCGGGAGCATTATGACAGTGGAAAATACAGGCAGCTGGGACTAAAAGAAGAAAGAGACAGATCTTACAATGGGCTTGTTGGTGTAAAGAAAAAAACTTGACAGTATAAGAATAATATGTTATAGTGTCGCCTTGTGATGGAAGAAATGATCCGTCGGGGGCGACTCTTTGATTTTTACGGTGAGCTGCTTTCCGACCACCAAAAAGAAATATACGAAGCGTATGTGATCGATGACCTGTCCATGACAGAGATCGCAGACCTGGTGGGACTCACCAAGCAGGGCGTCAGCGATCAGATCAAGCGCTGTACCACCAAGATGAACGAGATGGAAGAAAAGCTCCATCTGTGCGAGCGCTTTGACAGGATAGAGTCCAGACTGGACGATATCATCGCCATCGCAGAAGCAAATGGATATGCGGACATAAAGCAAATGGCAGAACGCATATCAGAAGAATTGTAGTATTGAGGGATGATAGTCGTGTGTGTCCACGTAGCCACACGTTTGACGTGTGGTGGTGGACATACACGACTACCATCCCGACCGGAGAGAACCGTATGGCAGCATTCGAAAGCCTTTCAGACAAACTGCAAAACGTTTTCAAGGGCCTAAAGGGCAAGGGCCGCCTGACGGAGGCCGACGTCCACACAGCCATGAAGGAAGTCAAGATGGCTCTTTTGGAGGCCGACGTCAACTTCAAGGTAGTCAAGTCCTTTGTAAAGACCGTAGAGGAAAAGGCCATAGGCCAGGACGTCCTCACAGGCCTCAATCCTGCCCAGACGGTGATCAAGATCGTAAATGAAGAGCTGACATCCCTCATGGGCTCCGAGACCACTGAGATTCAGTACCGTCCCGGACAGGAGACCACCATCATCATGATGGCCGGACTCCAGGGTGCAGGTAAGACCACCACCATTGCAAAGCTGGCTTCCCAGATGACAAAAAAGGGCAAGCGCCCCTTGCTGGTAGCCTGTGACGTATATCGTCCCGCAGCTATAGAGCAGCTTAGGGTCAACGCTGAAAAGGTGGATATCCCATTTTTTTCCATGGGATCCAATGCCAAGCCCACTGATATCGCAAAGGCAGCTGTAGAGCATGCCAAAAAGAACAACAACAACGTGGTCATGCTGGATACTGCAGGCCGACTCCATGTGGATGAAGCCATGATGCAGGAGCTGTGCGATATCAAAAAAGCGGTGGATGTGGCCCAGACCATTTTGATAGTAGATGCCATGACCGGTCAGGACGCGGTAAATGTGGCCAGCTCCTTTGATGAAAAGGTGGGCATAGACGGAGTGATACTTACCAAGCTGGACGGCGATGCCAGAGGCGGTGCGGCACTTTCCATCCGTCAGGTCACCGGCAAGCCAATCCTGTACTGTGGTATGGGTGAGAAGCTGTCGGATCTGGAGCAGTTTTACCCGGATCGTATGGCCAGCAGGATTCTTGGCATGGGAGATGTGCTTTCCCTGATCGAAAAAGCACAGGAGACCATCGATGAGGAAGAGGCGAAAGCCCTTTCTCAGAAGATGAAGAAAAATGAATTTGATTACAACGACTACCTGATGTCCATGGAGCAGATGAAAAAAATGGGCGGTCTGTCATCTATGCTGGGTATGCTGCCCGGTATGGGCGGCCTCGGTATCGACCAGAAGCAGATGCAAAAGGCCATGGATCAGGTTGATGATAAAAAGCTTGCTCATATCGAGGCTATCATCAAGTCCATGACTCCCGAGGAGCGGGCCAATCCGAAGCTTATGAACCCCAGCCGCAAGCACCGTCTTGCCAAGGGCGCCGGACTTGACATCGCCGAGGTCAACCGTTTTATCAAGCAGTTTGAGCAGTCTAAAAAGATGATGAAGCAGATGAGCGGTATGATGAAGGGCAAGCGCGGTCGCATGAAATTCCCCTTCGGTGGGATGTGAAGTTGCCATCGCGGGTTGGGATTTTGTCATTCTGAGCGAAGCGAAGAATCTCTTACCTTTCGCCACTGTGTTTTAGGGATGATATTTTACACATTTCTTGTGTTAAATATATAAATATTTTTGATTTAAAATCAGCAAAAGGAGGAAAGAAAAATGGCAGTAAAGATCAGATTAAAGAGAATGGGAAAGAAGAAAAAGCCCTTCTATCGTATCGTAGTAGCAGACTCACGTTCACCCCGTGATGGCCGCTTCATCGAGGAGATCGGCACCTACGATCCCAACATTGAGCCCGCAGAGGTAAAGATCGACGAGGAGGGCGCAAAGAAGTGGCTCGGCAACGGCGCAAAGCCCACCGAGACTGTAGCACGTCTTTTCAAGAACGCCGGCATTTCCAAATAAGACCGATTTTTAGCGAGGTGACGCAATGAAGGAATTA
>CAMOFS010000023.1 GCA_946613735.1 uncultured Lachnospiraceae bacterium
CCGATACTCCGAAAACAGGATCATCCTCCTTTTCTCCTATGGAAACATTGATCACGCTTCCGTCCTTTTTAGCGATAACTCCGTGAAGAGCCAGAGGTAAAGTCACCCATTGGTACTTTTTGATACCACCGTAATAGTGGGTCTCCAAAAGTGCCATATCTGTATCCTCATACAGGGGATTCTGTTTTAGATCCATCCTGGGAGAATCGATGTGGGCGCCTAAGATATTGAGTCCGTTTTCAAGGGGCTCCTTGCCTATCACAAACATGGCAAGTCCCTTGCCGCGGTTTGACATATATACCTTATCTCCGGCTTTTAATCTTTTTTTGCCACCGATAAGCTTCGCCAGATCCTGATAGCCGGCCTTTTCGGCCTCGGCCACAAAAAACGCAGTGCACTCACGCTCGGTCTTGCACTCCGATAAAAACTTCCTGTAGCCCTCGGCAAAGTTCATAACCTTATTTCTCTTTGCTCCCTTGGGATATTTCTTCCATGCATTTTCTCTTTCCATTTTTCCAGTCCTCCTTAAAGATTCTTCGTCGCTTCGCTCCTCAGAATGACATAACATTACGTCATCCCAAGCGTAGCGAAGGATCTTATTTTTCAGCAGCTTTCATCTGCTCATTTACACGGCGGTAAAGCTCCTCAGCCGCATTGTAACCCATCTTTTTCTGACGGTGATTTACCGCGGCTGTCTCACATATAACTGCCAGGTTTCGACCCGGCCGTATAGGCAGGGAATGACATACCACCTGGTTGCCCAGGATCTCCATGTATTCATCACTAAGTCCAAGCCTGTCATACTCAGCCTCTCTGCGCCAGTCTTCCAATTTTATCACAAAGTCGATCTTTTGACTATCCTTAACACACTCAACTCCGAAAAGGCTCTTAACATCTATGATGCCGATGCCTCGAAGCTCAATAAGATGCCTTAATGTGGGAGGTGCGCTACCCACAAGATTCTTGCTGGAGGTACGCCTTATCTCCACCACGTCGTCCGATACCAGACGGTGTCCGCGTCGGATAAGCTCCAGCGCCGCCTCACTTTTTCCGATGCCACTCTCGCCGGTAATGAGGAGTCCCTCACCGTATACATCTACCAGCACCCCGTGGATGGTGGTCATTGGCGCCAGCTCGAAGCTTAATGTATTGATAAGCTCCGCCATAAACTCGGAAGTGCCTCTTTCAGTTCCCAGGATAGGAACATTTTTTGATCTGGCTATCTTTAAAAGACGCTCCTCCGGTTGAAAGCCCCTGCAGAAGATGATGCAGGGAATGTCACGGTTCATCAGCTCCTCAAAGCTGTGCATCCGCTCGGACCTGGACTGTTCACTCTGCAGATAGGAATACTCAACCATTCCTATGAGCTGGATACGTCTGGGCTCAAAGTGGTCAAAGAAGCCGTTGAGCTGCAGAGCCGGACGGTTGATCTCGGATGTGGTAACGATCTTGTTTTCAAGCTTAATCTTTGGGGTATAATTCTTAAGCCCCAGCTTCTCGGCTATCACCGAAAGCTTTGCGGTATCTCCCATATTAATTCTCCTTTTTTAAAGATCCTTCGCTTCGCTCAGGATGACAAACCTGTCGCAGGGGGCGGGACATCCCCGCTGTCATTCTGAGGGCGAAGCCCGAAGAATCTTTTTATATCTTTACTCCATTCTTGGTAACCGTAGTCTCGGAAAACATATCGTAAAATCCAACTGTATCCTGCATGGACACCACGGTAACGCTTATGACATCATACAATCTGTAGTACACCAAAAACTCTCCGCCGGCATATCCCGTGCAGCTGATGGAAAGCAGGTACTCCCCACCCTGAAGGTTCATCTCCTGTGAAAACTCGGCAATGTATTCGTCGCCCTCCACCGCCGTGCCGGTAAGTATACCCTCGTACATGGTATTGGTACCGGTAATGGACACTCCCTGGATATTTTTGAAGGCATAGGTAAAAATGGGATCCTTTACTTCCTTGAAAAACTTCACCTTTGAACGTATGGTAAACCTTGATCCCTTGTGGATGGTATCAGTCACCAACCCCTTGTCATCAAAGATGCCGAAGTCTACGATCTTTGCGCTGCCATTGCCATACTCGTCCACCATGGGGTTGATCTTGAAGTGTGACTTCCATGTATCGTCGGCCTTGTCCTCTGCAAGTATGCCTGTCTTTTGGTTGGTCTTTTTGATATCTCCCCCGGCCTCGATATCCTCCACATCGGCCGCTCCGGCCAGCACTTTTTTATACAGATCCACCATGTCCTTGGGAGTACCCTCGGAAAGCATGTGACCCTTGTTCAAGAGGATGGCCTTGTCACAGTACCTGGTAATGGTGGACAGGTCATGGCTTACAAAAAGGATGGTCTTGCCTAACCGCTTGAACTCCTCAAACTTCCGGTAGCACTTGGCCTGGAAGAAAACATCACCCACGGAAAGTGCCTCGTCCACTATGAGGATATCCGGATCCACATTAATAGCCACTGCAAAAGCCAGGCGTACGAACATGCCCGATGAATAAGACTTTACGGGCTGATAAATATACTTTCCTATATCTGCAAACTCAAGCACCGCATCCAGCTTTTCATCCACCTGCTTTTTGGTAAGACCGGTCATAAGGCCGTTGAGATAGACGTTTTCAAGGCCCGTGTACTCATAGTTAAAGCCCGCTCCCAACTCCAAAAGAGCCGATATCTTGCCGTTGATCTCCACTTCGCCGTCGGTGGGATACACCACTCCGGTTATTATCTTTAGGAGGGTGGACTTTCCGGCTCCGTTGGTGCCGATGATGCCTACAGTCTCTCCCTTTTTGATCTCAAAATCCAGATGATGCAGGGCGTACTTTTCCTCATAGCGCTTGCCGCCTATGCCCAAAGCATCCCAGATACGGTCCGTCTTTTTATCAAAAAGCTTATACATTTTGCTTACATCCGCCACGCGGATGGCGTTATCGTTTGACATATTGTTTTTCCTTTAAAGATTCTTCGCTTCGCTCAATGGTTCGCAGCTAGCCAATCAGACTTCACTTCGTTCGTCTTCTTGGGCTGCTATCATAGGGGTGTCGTTACCAAAATCAAAGATTTTGACGACACTCCCACAATGACAACGGGGGCCATTTTCTATAGTACATCTGCCAGCATTGCCTTAAGCTTGGAGAACACAAAGCTGCCCAGAGCTAAAAGCAAAAGCGTAACTATCCAAAAGTAAAGGGTAAGCCCGGGCTTTTCCCAGAACCACACATTGTTTATCATGGCATCCCTGTAGCCGTCCACGATGTAGAACATGGGATTGGCCATAAGCAGCGTCCTAACTGCCGGAGATAGGTTCATGCCATCCATATTCCACATGATGGGAGTCATCCATACCAGAACCTGGAGCACAATATTGATGATCTGTGTCAGGTCCTTAAAAAACACCACCACAGCGCTGGTGATATATATTATCCCCAGTATCAAAAGAATGGTGGCAAAGCTGTAATAAACTATCTGCAGCATGTACAGGCTGGGATAAAAGCCATAGATGGCATATAGTATCACCATAAATGCTATGAAAAAAACATGCACAAAAAGCGATGCGGCCACCTTCACCACCGGAAGGGTGCTGATATTAAAGACCACTTTTTTTACCAGATAGTTGTAATCCAAAAGACAGGAGGTTCCAAAGCTCACCGCCTCGGAAAAGAAAAACCATGGCACCAGACCTGCTATCATCCAAAGCACGTAGGGCACCTCGATGCCTGCCCTGGTGGATCTGCCTGCTACATTCAATGCTTTTTCAAAGACAAACCAGTATACGAATACCGTCACCACCGGCTGTACAAAGGCCCACACTACTCCCAGGTAGGAACCGGCAAAGCGTGTCTTGAAATCATTCTTTGCCAGATTGATGATAAGCCTTCCGTTGCCCTTTAGGGATCTGGGCACTTCTAAGATTGTACTCTTTTTGTTACTCATTGATATTTAGTGTCCTCTGCTTTTTGATACTTCACTAAAGGTGGGATTGATCCTGTCCTTTTCGGACAGATTGATATCAGCCTCTGTCATCCCCTCGGGTATAGGCCATTTTACCCCCAGCTCGGGGTCGTTCCACATGATGCCACCCTCGTCGTTGGGATGGTAAAAATCGGTAACCTTGTAACAAAACTCTGCTTCATCAGAGAGCACCAAAAAACCGTGCGCAAAATCCTTGGGGATGAAAAGCTGCTTTTTGTTCTCGGCGGAAAGCACTACCCCAAACCACCTACCGTAGGTGTCGGAGTCCGGCCTCAGGTCCACAGCTACATCATATACCTCTCCGCGGATCACCCGCACCAGCTTGTCCTGTGGATGGTCGATCTGGAAGTGGAGTCCCCTGAGCACTCCTTTGGTGGAGGCCGACTGATTGTCCTGGACAAATTCTACATCTATTCCCTCTGCGGCAAAATCATTGTAATTATAGGTCTCCATGAAATACCCGCGGCTGTCGCCAAAGACCTGGGGCGTGATGACGCACAGGCCGGCTATACCTCCGCAGTTTTTTTCTACTGTTATTTTTCCCATGTTTTCTCCTTATAAAGATCCTTCGCTTCGCTCAGGATGACAAGTGGGGCGCGCCATGACTGACAGGTGGGTGCCACCGGGGTGGTGGGCATCATCCCGCGTAATATAAAGTTTCAAAAAGCTCATATTCGTCGATGCCGTTTACGAGATGAGGGTAATCGTTGGTGCGATGGAACCTTATTATCTTTGCACCCTCATCTGTGCTTCCCATGGTACAGTCCACTATGGCCTCCTTGCCCTCATCCGACACACCGTCGGTACGGTACAGATATATATCGGTTCCGGCCGGCACCGTAAAGTTCTCTTCCACCACCTCTCCGGCTTCGTTAACACACTCCACCGTAACATCCTTTACAGTGTGGAGTACCATGTACTTTCTGGTGCTCTTGGGTACCATGAAATACTCGTCATCCGAACTGAAGGTGCCGTTGTCAGCAAGCTTGTATATTTTTTCACCGTTGTAGGTGGACATGAAGTCCATATGCTCTGACATAGGCATGGCATCGGGATCGGTCCAGGCATAGCTGTAGGTATGTGACAGATCATCGTCCTCATATCTGTTCCATGAAGTCATCCATACAGTATCCAGCTGCTTTACCTTGCCCTTTGACAGATCACATACCGTAATGATCCTGTAGTCGTTTTCCACAGAACCGGAAATCAAAAGCAGCACCTTGCCACCGGATGTCCTTGCAATATAAGAACTTACTTCATTACCTAAAACATCTGTATCGATCTCATACTCCTGATCGTCTATGGAAACTTTTATCTTACAGTAGTATTCTTCTCCCTCCGTGTAATAGGTATAGGCATATACATGCTCTATGTCGCCGTCACCATCGATATCAAAATTGCCCGCCTCCGTTACCAGGGGTGTATCCTTCTCGGGGACGTATTTTTCATCTATGATACCTGACAGTTCATCATAAGTAAACGTGACTACCTGCTCTCCCGCGGCATATGATGCCAGCGCATAGGGCGCAAAGTAAAAGGACACACTGCAGGGATCAAGAGAAAACGCAAAATCATACTCTCCGTTAGCATACTGGTCAATCGTGGTTTCAGAATCAAAGGACTCAAACTCCTCTATAAGATCCGGATAGTCCTCCTTAAGCCTTGTCTTTATCATCTCAGCCAGCTTTTTTTTGTCGGTAAAAGCCACATCATCCGTAATCTCTTTTCCGGTATCCACCTCCATGTTTATTCCGGAGGTACTATAAAAACCATGGGCACCGCCCGAATAACCGTAGAATGATGATATGGCAGAAAGCACCTTTTCATCAGCTCGGGAGATGGCGAGCTTTCTGGAGTTCTCCCATGGGCCATAATCAAAGTTGTCCGGATAGTCTGTATACATCTCCTTGGCATACTCCGTATCCTGTGCCAGGTCTTCCTTCATGGTCTTTTCCGAATCTGCCCAGGCATTATTTAAAGCCTCATTAAGCTCGGGGAAATCTGCCGCGCACTCTTCGGACAGGATCAATGATGCGTAGTTGTAAGAAACCAGTGTCTTTTCACCGTCATCCGTTGAAGCTGTCTCGTAGGCATATGCGATAACGGGCTGGGGCTTCCTGCCCACAGTCTCCTCCTCCGGTGTCTCCTCCTCTTCTTCGACAGCTTCTTCCTCCTTCGCCTCCTCAGTCTCTTGGGCCGGTTCAGCTGCTTCCTTTGGCGCTTCAGCTTTTTTACCGCATCCGCCAAAAAGACTTATGACCATCGCTGCAGTTAAAAGCACAGTGATAAATCTCTTTTTCATGTCGTCTCCTCCTTCGTAAGTTTCAGTCCGTGGTTAACGTCTGCAAGCGTGAGATTGATATTGTAATATGGGTCATGCTCCAGCGCATCACGCCATCTGTTCTTCATGTAGGTGATCTCTCCGGCAAAGCGGGAAATCTTTTGGGGATCGTCCTCATATCCCCGAGACTTGGACTCATAGTGTGTCATGGTGGCGTATGGATTATAGACTATCCTGTATCCGGCCTCCCTGATACGCAGGCAAAAATCTACGTCATTAAAGGCCACCGCCAGATCCTCATTAAGTCCGCCCAAAAGCTCATACACGCTTCTTTTAACCAACATGCAGGCTGCAGTAACACCGCTTATATCCTGCTGGGCAATGATGCGGTTGAAATATCCCGTAGACTCACCTGCTGCCCTCTGGTGTATATGGCCGGCCACTCCTCCTATACCCATGACTATACCTGCATGCTGCAGATCACCGTCCGGGTAAAAAAGCCTGGCTCCCACCGCTCCAACCTCAGGATCCTGGCAGTACATCAAAAGCTCCTCCAAAAGATCCTCTGACATAACCTCCGTATCGTTGTTCAGAAGCAGGATATACTCTCCCCTGGCATTTTTTTCGCCAAAGTTGTTGATGGCGGAAAAATTGAAGCCACCCTCGTAGTATACCACCTTTATCCGTGGAAGCATCTCCTTATCACCGTATTGCTTTTTAAGCTTTTCATAATAGTCAAAGGTCTTTTGCTCCCTGCTGTTATTCTCGATAAGGATGATCTCAAAATCCCTGTAAGACAGTCGCTTGAAAAGGGACTCTACACACAGCTTCAGATCCTCCCTGTGATCGCAGGTGGGTATCAGGATGGATACAAGGGGCTGCCCCTTTACAGCTATCCTGGAACGGTACACTCCGTGGACTGCCGACTCCGTCACCTCAGCATCAATGCCCAGCCTGCGGTAGTGCTCTGCCACAGCCCTCCGGCCTGCGGCAAAAGCGTATTTTTTGGAGGCAGGATTGTCCGCAGTGGATCCCACTATAGTGCGCCAGTGATAGAGGATCCTTGGTATATGATATATGCCATGTGCCTCCTCCACACACCTTAGGATAAAATCATAGTCCTGGGCCCCGTCAAATTCTGCCCTCAAAAACTCCCTGTGGCCCTCTCCGTCAAAGGTACCTTCCTTTTCAAAAAGCCTTTCCAAAAGTCCTCTTGATACAACCAAAAGATGGCACATGTAGTTCATGCTGCAAAGCATATTTATACTAAAGTCCCCCTTAAAAAAGGGTTCAAAATAATTCTTAGAGGACTCATCTATCTTATCCTGGTCAGTATATATAAGCTCCGGCCTGCCCTGCTCATTGATGGCCCTGACACACTCAAAAAACGCATCCGGCTCTAAGGTATCGTCATGATCCATAAAGGCTATGTATTCACCGGATGCCAGCTCTATAGCCGCATTGGTATTGCCGGATATACCGGTGTTGTGGGAAAGCTCGGTAACGCGGATCCTCTCATCCATCCCGGATATCTCTGAAAGCAGCTCCTCCATTGGTGAAGTCTCAGCCGGATCGGACTTGCTGCCATCCGCAAGGATCAGCTCCCATTTGCCGTAGGTCTGGGCGAGGATGAGATCCACCAGCTCCCTTATGTATACCTCTTTGGTCCTGAAAAGTGGGACCACCAGACTGATAAGGGGCTCATACTCAAAGTGTACCTCTCGCTGGGCTTGTAATTCCTCTTCACTTAAAAGCCGGTTCCTGCGCCACTTATCGTAAGACATATCCCTGCGCTCATCACCTGAGAGCTTACCAATTGTCTTTTTTATAGTCTTTTTTAAGCCGTTCCTTTTAAAGAACCTGATGCCCCTGTAGAAAAATGCCCTGATGCCACGGCCGCCCCCCAACACCTCCGCATTGTATGCAGCCCTGTCAAAAACAGTACTCTCACTCTCTCCGTGGTTATCGGAAAATATGATGGTAACCGGAAGCAGCGACTTTAAGTCGTCACACACCAGCTCCACCCGAAAGCCCGCGTGGTACCCTTCCGACAGCCCATACCTGTCTGCCACATCGGCACGCTGGTGTCTGTCTATGATGGTATCCAGCTTATTATGCTTTTTGTCGTAAACCGATATATCCGTATCACCGTCCGAAAATGCCCAGCCCACCATAAGCAGGCCGTTTTCAGACACCGTATAGACCTCGGTGTTCACTGTTAATGGCATCTTATCACTCCAAAGGAAGCACCACAGGATATATGCTCCTGTAGATCTTTTTTAACATCCACTTCCATCTTGGAGTGGAATAGGTAAGGGGCGGCGTGTGTACCACCGGCTCGTCACTGAAGGTGGTCGTGTACCTGAAGCAGTAATCACGGCCATGGACATACTGCTGAAAAGCCTCCTCCATCCTGGTGTATACATTGTACTCCTCCGGGATGAAGCCAAAGGCAAAAATGAAGTTCTCCAGCCTTCCGAATTTTTGTGACAGCTCGTGCTGTCTGGACTCATACAAAAACCTGAGGGTCCTGACCTTCAGGTAATCTATGGGCACCGGGAAGTCCACGGCCCACTCATAATCAAAGCAGTATATATATCCGTCCTTTTTCCCAAAATTATCAAAATTGCAGTCCAGGTTGCACCTGGTCACAGCCCTTCTGTCATAATCCAGATAGGGATGGGATCCAAAGAGCTCATTAAACTCCTTAGTCTCCTTAAAGGTGGTCACATACTCCCCTTTAAAGGAAAAGATGGGATGCATGGCCTTTTTGACCTTCTTTACAATGGTCTTGGGAGAGTCCGTGACGAAATCAACAGGGGACAAGAGACTCTCCCCCTCCACGAACATAAAATAGACCGTATCCTCGTCACGCTCCACCGGAACCATCCAGATCTCCCTGTAGAGGTCGTGCAAAAGCTCCCCGTTATCCAGTATCCTGTGAAGATGGGGCAGGGCTTTGGTGGTGGTTGCGGTCTTTCTTACTTTTTTGTTGTCCCCACTTTTTAATATCTCCGTTTGTAACCTATATTCCGGGGCGCGCTGTTCATTGTACTTTATGTAGGTGATATCCTCAGGGATGCTGTCCTTTTTAAAAAAAATAAAGCCTCCCATGGATGGATGGGTAAACTCCTCTGCCTCAAGGATGGCAAAATCATCCATCCGAACTATCTCCGTAGGAAGGAAAATATCCGGCCTGGCGCCAAAGCATACAAACTCCTCGCCCATAAGCGTTCTGACATGGGCTACCGCCTCAGAAAAGGATCTCTCCTCTGACGAAAAGCCGGCGTCCTCGGCCGCCTTCCGCCAGGCCGGGAATTCCCCGGCATTTTTGTTGGCGCACTCATATATGCATCCCCAGCTTTCCTTTAGCCTTTGGATGGGATGCTGCTTTATAAGTCCGGTAACACTACCACTCATCAGAGTCCCTCTGCAACCTCGACAAGGTACTTCCCGTACTCTGTCTTCATAAGAGGCTCTGCCAGCTTAAGCAACTGATCCTTGTTGATAAAGCCACGCTTATATGCGATCTCCTCGATACAGGAGATATACAGTCCCTGTCTCTTTTGGAAGGTAGATACAAAATCCGCCGCCGCCAAAAGCATATCATGGTTCCCGGTATCCAGCCAAGCAAAACCACGTCCTAGGGTCTCCACATGGAGATCTCCGCGCTTAAGGTATGCATCGTTCACCGCCGTGATCTCCAGCTCACCTCTTGCCGAGGGTGTAATGCTCTTTGCAATGGATACCACGTCATTGTCGTAAAAATAAAGTCCCGGCACAGCGTAGTTGGACTTGGGCTTTTGGGGCTTTTCCTCGATGGAAATGGCCCTGCCCTCCTCGTCGAATTCCACCACTCCGTATTCCCGGGGATTCCTGACATAATAACCAAAGATGGTAGCGCCCTTTTCATGGGTGCTGCGATCATAAGCCTCCCTTAATACCTTGGAAAAGCTCTGGCCATAAAAGATGTTGTCACCCAGCACAAGGGCCACGGGATCAGAACCGATAAAGTCCTCTCCTATCAAAAAAGCCTCTGCCAGACCGTTGGGCGCTTCCTGTATGGCATACTGTATGTCCATTCCCAGCTGGGATCCGTCGCCCAAAAGCTCCCTAAAAACCGGAAGGTCCCTGGGAGTGGATATGATCAGTATCTCCCTGATACCTGCCAGCATAAGGGTAGACAGCGGATAGTAGATCATGGGCTTGTCATATACGGGCATGATCTGCTTGGATATGGCTTTGGTCAGCGGGTAGAGTCTGGTGCCGCTGCCTCCTGCTAGTATGATACCTTTCATGTATTCCTCCTTGTAAAAAGATTCTTCGCTTCGCTCAGAATGACAAAAAACGTGTCATCCTGAGCGAGCGTAGCGAGTCGAAGGATCCCAGCGTAGCGAGTCGAAGGATCCCAGCGTAGC
>CAMOFS010000024.1 GCA_946613735.1 uncultured Lachnospiraceae bacterium
GAGGACGGAAAAGGCAATTTCAAGGCTTTTGCCGTTGTTAATAATGCTGATTATCAGGACGGAGTGTTCACCATAGAGTTCAACAAAAACCTTAGGGAACACGTGCTGGGACTTGAAAAAAACTATACTTCCCTGGAGCTGGCGGTCCTTACCAGGTTCAAGAAAAATTCCTCTTTCAGGATATATGAGCTTTTAAAGAGCCATATATACAAAAGCCGCGCCGGTGTTAATGATGGACGCGTGGATGTGGAATACAATATTTCCGAATTGCGCTTTATGATAGGCCTGGCAAATGGCGATGATCCCGGGGTAAAAAATGCCATGGCAGCCATGGGTAATAATATTGACTGGGATGTGCTTTATTCCAAGCTTGAGAAAAAAGACCACAAATACGAGACCTGGTTTGATTTCCAGAGGTATGTGATAAAGCCGGCCCAGGAAGAACTGGCGGAAAAGAGCAATATAAGGTTTGAATACGAGGGGATAAGAAAGGGTCGGAAGATGGGCCATATACTTTTCGGAATCTATCCCAACACGCCCAGGAACCCGGATGTCATATACGAAAGACAGGAATTCATCGAGCAGAATGCCAAGGTGAACCGACAGCTTGAAATGCCCAGGGATCTGTCCGATAAGGCTCATAGCCCGGATACAAAGCGCAGGGTCTGGGAAATGACCAAAAACAAAGAGGATTTTGGAGATTTCCTGGAACATATAGAAGCTTACAAGGGCATATCCTTTGATGTTTTGGAGGAAGTATATGATCCGGGGGAGGCAGTACAGGAGTACATAGACTGGAAAAAGGCCCAAAAGCCGGTAATAGTGGACATGTAGAGGGAGCGTAGTGAAAACTGGAATTCTTTACGGGGTAGGAGTAGGACCGGGAGATCCGGAGCTTATGACAATCAAGGCCCTAAATATCATAAAAAACAACGATATCATATTTGTGCCCGGCAGCTGTAAAGAGGAGTCTGTGGCCTATGGGATAGTAAAAGAGATCCTGCCGGAGATAGAAAACAAGGCAGTTTCTGCCGTTTCCATGCCCATGTCAAAGGACAGAGAGTCATTAAAAAAGAGTCATTTTGACATATCACAAAGTATAAAAGCGCATCTGAGTGAAGGGAAAAATGTGGTTTTTTTAACCCTTGGCGACCCCGGTATTTACAGCACATTCGGTTATATCAAAAACATTTTGGCGCAGGATGGCTTTGAGATCGTTACGATCCCGGGAGTCATGTCAGTTACAGCGGTGGCGGACAGGCTTAATGTTTCCTTAGCTGAGTGGGATGAAAGGGTACATATCATCCCTGCGTCATATGGTGGGGAGTTTGACGAAGATCTTGATGGAACGGTAATTTTTATGAAACCCAGAGGGGATATGAGGGCTTTTAAAAATGCTATGGAAAGGGCGAAAAAAAGCGTCGTGGGTATATCTAACTGTGGCATGAAAAACGAGGTTATCTATGCTTCCCTTGAGAGTATACCTGACGAAGTGGGATATATGACTGTTTTTATTGCAAAATAAGGGGATAAAAGATGGATGAGAGGCTAAAAAAGCAGCTTGATTTTGCGCTTGAAATAGACAAGGAAAAGAATGTCTTCAGGCAGACGCACCTGTCCGGACACGGAAGAAATGAAAATGATGCCGAACATGCCTGGCATATGGCGATAATGGCATATTTGCTTAAGGAATATTCCAACGAGCCCATAGATATCGCCAAAACAATGATAATGTGCCTGATACACGATATTGTTGAGATCGATGCAGGTGATACCTATGCCTATGATCCTGAAGGAAAAAAGACTCAAAAAGAGCGTGAAGAAAAGGCAAAAGAGCGCCTGTTTTCAATGCTTCCTAAGGAGCAGGGCGAGGACCTTTCGGCTATATTTGAGGAGTTTGAGGCTGCTAGGACCCCGGAGGCTAGATTTGCCCGCGCCATGGACAACCTGCAGCCGTTGATACTTAACAACAGTAATGGTGGGGGCGACTGGAAGGAGCACGGCATCAGGGCAGAACAGGTGAGAGAGCGTCAGATCCGCACAAAATACGGTTCTGAGCGCCTTTATGAGATCACAGAGCAGATAATCCAAGAAAACATTGACAAAGGGAGTCTGAAGTGGTATATTAACGATTAAGCAAATGTTTAATCGTAACCGAGAAAGGGGCTGATACTATGAAAAAGACGTATAAGATAGATGTTGATTGCGCAAATTGTGCCAACAAAATGGAGACTGCCGCCAATGAGACAGCAGGAGTAAAGGAAGCTACTGTTAATTTTATGACGCTCAAGATGAAAGTTGAGTTTGAAGAAGGCGTTAATGAAAAAGATGTTATGCAGGAGGTCCTAAAAAACTGTAAAAAAGTGGAGGATGACTGCGAGATTTTTCTTTAAAAGGGAAAAAATAATGGCTGCTGACGGGAATTATTTGCCAGCAGCCATTTTGTTTTAAAACAAAGATTGTTTAAGCACGTATCAACTCATAATCCCGGGTCCCGAGGCCTATTTTTTCTCCGTGTTCGAGGGTTTCTTTCCAACGGATGTTGGGATTGTTATCCAGGAAGTGATCGTGGTGGTGTTCCCAGCCTTCCTTGGCAAGATTATCGCCCAGCTGACTGTTTCTGATGGGCTCTGCCGCCAGACAAAGGTCTGCGCATGCCTGGTCCAATGCCACAGGATCAAAGGATGCAAGCATTCCGATGTTCGGAAGGATGGGAGCATCATTTTCGCCATGGCAGTCACAGTTGGGAGATACGTCCATGATCAGGCTTATATGGAAATGGGGCTTCCCGTTAACTATGGCTGCTGTGTATTCAGCCATTTTTGCACATAAGATCTCTGTGGCAGCCCAGTTTTGAGCGCTGATGGCATCAAAGGCACAAGCACCGATACATCTGCCGCAGCCCTTACAGAGATCTTGGTTTATAACGGCCTTTCCGGTATCATAGGAAATGGCATCCGAACCGCATTCTCTTGCACACAGCTTACAGGTACGGCAAAGAGAAGGATCGACAGTGGGCTTTCCTTCATTATGCTGCTGCATCTTTCCGGCGCGGCTTCCGCCACCCATGCCCACGTTTTTGATGGCGCCACCAAAGCCTGTCATCTCGTGTCCCTTGAAGTGGGAGAGTGAGATGATAATATCTGCATCATAAAGTGCCTGACCGATGAGGGCCTCTTTGCAGTATTCACCGTTGGGCACGGGTACTTTGGCCTCATCCGTTCCCTTGAGACCGTCAGCGATGATCACATAGCACCCGGTAGTGACGCTGTTAAAGCCGTTTACTTCGGCATTATACAGGTGATCCACGGCGTTTTTGCGGCTTCCGGGATAGAGCGTGTTACAATCGGTAAGGAAAGGTTTGCCGCCCAGCTCTTTTATTACATCGGCGACTGCCTTTACATAGTTGGGGCGAAGATATGCAAAGTTGCCAAGTTCCCCAAAATGCATCTTGATGGCCACAAATTTGCCGTCAAAGTCGATCTGGTCGATGCCGGCTTTTTTGATGAGTCTCTGGAGCTTGACGCCCTGACTAACATCGATCTGTGTTCGAAAATCTGTAAAATAAACCTTTGATTTTCCCATAGTATGTCCTCCTCTTGTTTAATATATAACAGCCCTGAGTATCCCAGGCTGTTCATATTCTCTTTTTCCTGCCCCCATGCCGATCTTTTTTGGAATGATGACATCAGGAAGCTTTGTATCTGTCATAACGGCAGCGACAAAGGCGGCGCCTGTCGGTGTAACGTATTCACCCTCTTTGTCGGTTACGGAAAGTGGCAGCCCATACATCTGAGCAATGTTCATGACCGCGGGAACCGGAACGGGGATAATACCGTGCTGGCAGCGGACGGTGCCGTGCCCGTCGCAGATTCGGGGAACGACAACTCCGGAAATGCCAAGGTCGTCAAAGCATACAGCAGCGGCCATGATATCAACTATGGAGTCTATAGCTCCCACCTCGTGAAAATGGACGTTTTCTATGGTGGTAGCATGAGCCTTTGCCTCAGCTTCAGCCAGGATCTTAAAAATCTTTTTTGCCAGATCTTTTGCCCCCTCCGTGGCATCTGTAGAATCTATGATAGAAGTAATGTCAGCCAGAGTGCGGTGGGCGTGATCATGGTCATGTGAGTGTTCGTGCCCGTCTGGGTGCTCTTGATCAAGGCCGTGCGAGTGTTCGTGTGAGTGGCCACGTTCATGACTGTGTGCGTGCTCGTGGTTGACACGTGATTCAATAGAGCGCGCGTAGAGATATTCCATGTCATGGTCGTTATTCTCGTGCTCGTGATCCAGTATTACGTCAAAATCACAGCAATCCAGACCGGACTTTGTAACCCGGCTTATCTTTATTGTAAAACCATCGGCGCGGATACTGTTGAGTGCCTTAAGAAGCTTTCCTTCATCAGCCCCTGCGTCTAAAAGTGCGGCAACTGTCATATCGCCGCTTATACCGGACGTACAGTCCAGATACAAAAAACTCATAGTTGATTCCTTTCTGCCAATCGGTTGATCTGGGTGGCCATATAACCGGCCCCGAAGCCGTTGTCGATATTAACCACAGCTACACCATTGGCGCAGGAGTTGATCATGGTAAGCAGGGCAGACATCCCTCCAAAACTGGCTCCGTATCCTACCGAGGTGGGAACTGCTATAACAGGATTGGATACAAGCCCGCCGATCACGCTTGCCAGTGCGCCCTCCATTCCGGCTACAGCGATAACACAGTTGGCCGACTGAAGAGATTCGACCTTTGAAAGAATGCGGTGAAGCCCGCTTACTCCGACATCAAATATCCGTTCAACGGCGCTGCCAAAGTATTCTGCCGTCTGAGCCGCCTCTTCTGCTACGGGAATATCGGCTGTCCCTGCACAGCAGACGGCTATGCAGCCTGTTTTTTCGTGATCTGTATGATCGGCTTTCAGTATCCTTGATACCGGGTCGTATTCTATGTCGGGAATAGTCTGTTTGATGAGGTTATACTGCTTTTCGGTAGCCCTTGTGCCAAAAACACGGCCGTCCTCTTTGAGAAGCTTTTCGTAGATAGATGTAATGTATGAATCCGGCTTGCCTTCGCAGTAGATGACTTCGGGAAACCCGCTGCGGATCTTTCTGTGCATGTCAAGCTTTGCGTAGCCAAGATCCTTGTACGGTTCGCTTTTAAAATAGGCCAGGGCCTCGTCAACGGAGACCTCATTACGGCTTAATTTTTCAAGAATCTCTCTGCTTTCCATAAACACACCCCTCGTACTTTGCGACAATCATATCACAAGGCCTGACTTGGTACAAGAAACAAAAGCCGGCCCACAAAACATTGTATTGATTTTTAAACAATGCAGGCGGCGGCGAATGGTTATAATTAGGGGAGTTTTGGGAAGCAACGGAGGGATAATATCATGCATAACCACAATGATCCTGATAAACAGAGGCATATCATTGATTCGTTACCGGATGAGGAGATCACAACCACAGTTGCTTTGGCGTTGAAGCAGTTAGGCGACCCTTCCAGACTCAGGATATTCTGGCTGTTATGCCACACACAGGAGTGTGTGACGGATATAGCCGAGATAGTGGGTATGTCTTCTCCCGCAGTATCACATCATTTGAGGATACTCAAGTCTGCCGGACTCATAGTGTCAAAACGCGAAGGAAAAGAGATGTTTTACAAGGCGGCAGATTCTCCCCTTGCAGATATGCTGCACAAATCAATAGAAACTATCGGGGAGATAACCTGCCCCAGATAAGCAATTATGGAGAGATACGATGAAGTACCTTGCATTAAAAAGACTGTCTCACATTTTTATAAGCACTTTTTTGATAGCAGCCTTTACAGTAACAAGCCTGAGTGGATGTGCTTCGGGTGAGGCTTCAAAGGCGCCGGACGACAGGCTTGAGATAGTTACCACCATTTTTCCTGAGTATGACTGGGTTAATAATATTATAGGTGAAAACCCCGGTAATGCCGAGGTAACCCTTCTTTTAAAAAATGGAGTGGATCTCCACAGCTACCAGCCTACCACGGCGGATATCTTAAAGATATCCGGCTGTGACCTTTTTATTTATGTCGGCGGAGAGTCGGATGGCTGGGTTGAGGACGTGGTATCACAGCCTGTCAATAAAGATATGATCGCCATAAATCTTATGGAGGTTCTGTCGGACACAATACGCGAGGAGGAGACGGTTGAAGGCATGCAGGAGGAAGAGGAAGAAGAGGAAGGTGAAATAGAGTATGATGAACATGTCTGGCTATCTTTGAAAAATGCCAAAATCTGCTCTGAGGAAATTTCCAAAGCCATACAGACGCTGGATGCGCAGAATGCAAACGTATACAAGGCCAATACGGATGAGTACATTGGTAAGCTGGACGACCTGGATGAGCAATTCCGTAGCACGATAGAGGCTGCCCCCTTAAAAACCCTGTTATTCGGAGACAGGTTTCCTTTTCGTTATATGACAGACGAATACGGGCTGAGCTATTACGCAGCATTTGCGGGCTGCTCGGCAGAGACTGAGGCCAGCTTTGAGACGGTTACATTTTTGTCACAGAAGATGGATGAGCTGTCACTGCCCGTTATCCTTACTATAGATGGCAGCGACAAAAAGCTGGCTGAGACCATCATAGGTAATACAAAGGCAAAGAACCAAAAGATCCTGACTTTGGATTCCATGCAGTCAGTCAGGGATGAGGACATAGATTCGGGTACCACATACCTTTCCGTGATGGAGGGCGATCTGTCCATTTTAAAGGAGGCCCTCGGTCAGTAAATCATTAAAAAATAATAGTTCCATAGTGAAAGGATAAGTGCTATACTTGTCTGAAAATGTAAATTAGGAGGATATGGAATTATGAAAAGAGTGCTTACTGTTCAGGATATTTCCTGCCTTGGGAAATGCTCGCTGACGATCGCGCTACCCGTTATATCAGCGCTAGGTTCGGAGACGGTCATACTACCTACGGCGGTTTTATCCACTCACACGATGTTTAAAAACTTTACGGTTAAGGATCTGTCAGATCAGATAGAGCCTATTGCTAACCACTGGAAGAGCGAGGGAGTAGAGTTCGATGCCATTTATACAGGCTATCTGGGGACAATAGACCAGATAGACCAGATGAAGGAGCTTTTCAAGACCTTCAAAAAAGAGGATACCCTTATTTTTGTGGATCCGGTCATGGCTGATAACGGAAAGCTGTACCCCGCATTTGACATGGACTATGTAAAAAAGAATGCCGAGCTCTGCGCCGGGGCGGATATCATCGTTCCCAACATAACAGAGGCAGCCTTTATGACAGGCATGGAATACAAAGAGGAGTATGATGAGAGCTACATTAAGGAGCTTTTGGCAAAGCTTAATGAGTTCGGTGCAAGGATAAGTGTGCTTACCGGGGTATCTCTTTCTCCCGGAAAAACCGGCGTAATGGGATATGACAGAGAGGCGGACGATTACTTCGTGTATCAGAATGACAGGGTAGATGCAACCTTCCATGGCACGGGAGATCTCTTCTCAAGTACCTGTGTGGGTGAGATGATGAGGGGCAAGGACTGGCGTGATGCACTAAAGATCGCGGCAGACTATACGGCCCGCACAATAGAGGTGACCATGAAAAATCCTGACAAACCGTGGTATGGTGTGGATTTCGAGGCCACACTGCCGGAGCTTATGAAGTAAAGATGATTAAGTAAAAGACCTGCCGTAACGATAAGCGACAGGTCTTTGCTTTTGGACACGGAGGTATAGATTGTATAAAACGTTACTTTTTGATATGGATGGTACGGTGCTTGACACCATAGGTGACCTGACGGCTGCTATCAATCATACCATGCGTTTCTTCGGTGAACCCGAGCATACCATTGACGAGGTAAGATCTTATGTGGGTAACGGCCCCATAAAGCTTATGGAGAGATCCATCCCCGGAAAGGTGGATGCCGATAATTTTGACGAGCATCTTAGGATATATAAGGAATACTATGCCCTTCATGACAGAGACCTTACAAAGCCCTATGACGGGATACCGGAGCTTATGAAGGAGGCAAGGTCAAAGGGGATAAAGATAGGCATTGTGTCTAACAAGCACCATTCGGCAGTGGTTGAGTTGTCAGATTACTTTTTTGGAGATTTGGTTGATGTGGCGGTGGGCAACAAACCGAATGCCAAAACCAAGCCGAGTCCGGATGTAGTGTTTGAGGCTATAAAGGAGCTTGGCGCAGATCCCTTAAGCTGTGTCTATATTGGGGATTCTGATGTGGATGCGGCTACTGCAGAGGCGGCCGGGCTGGATTGTATACTGGTATCCTGGGGCTTCAGGCCAAAGGAGCTTTTAAAGAAGCAAAAGGCCATAGCAGTAGTCGATGATGTCCGCGAGCTGCGAGATTTTTTGTTGACAAATGAGCAAAGGTAGAGTATTTTTCTAAACAATATTGAGAAATATCCAGGAGGTAATATGGACGAGTTAAAGGAGTATCGCAGCAGTATTTCCGACATTGATAAAAAGATGGCGGCGCTTTTTGAAGAGAGGATGAAAAACTGCAAAAAGATTGCCGAGTACAAGCAGAAAAACGGGCTTTCCATAAGGGACATCAAGCGGGAGGATGAGCTTATTTCGGCAAACAAGGCCCTTATTGAAGATGATGAGATAAGGCCATATTATGTCAGCTTTTTAAAGAATAACATGAGCCTTTCCTGTTCGTACCAGCAGATGCTGATGAATGGCATGAGGGTAGCATACAGTGGCGTGGAGGGAGCCTTTGCTTATATAGCCGCAAAAAAAATGTTCCCGGGTGCGCAGCTTGTTGCCAATGTTGACTTTGTGGAGGCATATAAGAGCGTGGAGGCAGGAGAGTCGGACTGTGCTGTACTTCCCATTGAAAACAGCCTGGCAGGTGAGGTTGGCACGGTAATGGACCTGATGTATTCGGGTACACTGTATGTGAATCAGATCTATGATCTTCCGGTAAGCCATCATTTGCTGGCAACTCCCGGTACTTCCATAGACGATATCAAGACTGTAATAAGTCATCCTCAGGCTTTGAACCAGTGCGGGAAATATATCAAAAAGCATGGGCTTAATGCAGAAAGTGCAGAGAATACGGCTGTTGCTGCAAAGCTTATTGCCGAGCGTGGTGATAAGACGGTAGGTGCCATCGCATCGGAAGCTACGGCAGAGATATACGGGCTGGATGTTTTGGATCACGACATTCAGGACTCCGGGATAAACAGTACCAGGTTTGCTGTTTTTTCGAGAAGCCTTAATACCCATGACAATAACATAAAATACGAAAACGAAAGCTTCATTTTGGTCTTTACCGTTAAAAATGAGGCAGGAGCCCTGGCTTCCACCCTTAATATCATCGGAGCCCATGGCTACAACATGAGAAGCTTAAAAAGTCGTCCTATGAAGGATCTTCAGTGGAACTATTATTTTTACATAGAGGCAGAAGGCAATATCCACACACAAAACGGAAAAGACATGTTGCAGGAGCTGTCTGCACTCTGCGCCGGCCTTAAGCTGGTGGGAACATATCATTAAGGGGAGTAAAATGGGATCACTTAAAGAGGCAAGAGAACAATTTTCAAAGGACCTTTATGCTACAAAGCTTTCTAAGGCGGTCATCGAGGAGATTGGTGAAAACTACGCAAAATGCAGCATGAAGCTTACACAAGATCATAAAAATGCCTATGGCGGCATTATGGGCGGAGCGATATATACGCTGGCTGACTTTGCTTTTGCCGTGGCATCGAATTATGATAAGGAGCAGGCGACCGTCAGTGTTGTGGGTACAGCCAGCTTTGTGTCGGCTACCAAGGGTGATGAGCTTTTTGCGGAAGCAAGCCTTATAAAAGACGGGAAAAACACAGCGTTTTATGAGGTTAGGGTGACGGATGATTTGGGCAAGATCATAGCAGTGGTCAGCTTTACCGGCGCCCATGTACCCTGGAAGGAGCCATGGAAAAAATAAAAAAAGTATTTGACAAGCAGATTTTTTAGAGTATAATAACAAATAATTTAATAAGTTAAACCGTTGAAGCGGAGAATGGGCCGCTGAGGGCATTGGGGAAAAGAGTTATTCTTAGTATCCATGACGTGGGACATACGTTAGTTGTCGGAAGTATGTAGGTACTTCGCTAAGTGCACGGGTCATACCGTGAATCAAGGTGGCACCGCGGATAGTGTCTTTTTTAGAAGCCAAATTCGTCCTTGACAGATTATTTCTGTTGGGGGCGTTTTTCTTTTGTCAAAAAGAAACTATGCGGACAAGCAAAAAGGAGGTATGGAACAATGATCAAGGAAGCAATCGTTAAGATCGTAAACAAAGAGGACTTAAGCTATGATGAGGCGTATGCCGTAATGAATGAGATCATGAGCGGCGAAACTTCACCCACACAGAATGCGGCGTTTTTATCCGCACTTTCGACAAAAAGTGCCAGGGCTGAAACCAAGGACGAGATAGCCGGATGTGCTGCAGCTATGAGGGAGCATGCTACCAGGGTAGAAACCGGGATGGATGTATTTGAGATAGTTGGTACGGGCGGAGATAATGCCGGAAGCTTTAACATCTCTACCACCTCTGCACTGGTGGCTGCAACCGCCGGAATGAAGGTTGCAAAGCATGGAAACCGTGC
>CAMOFS010000025.1 GCA_946613735.1 uncultured Lachnospiraceae bacterium
GCGGCAAACTAGATGTTGTGGTATAATGCGATAGGATTAGGCATATTTTGTGCCGGGCCCATCGCATTTTTGAATGGAAGTAGTGATTTTGATATTAATGATACTTTGCCCTTTGGCAGTGGTCATAACTTCATACCTGGTGGGAGCTCTGTTTGTTGAAAAAGAACAGGGGCTCTTTGCTGTTATCCTTGGGGGCTTTTTAGGCCTGATGGCTATTTGGGAGGTGCTTTCCCTTGTTGCGATTTTTTCCGGCATGTCCCTTACTGCACTTTGCCTTATGATACAGACCGCCATCATAGCACTGCTTGTCTGCAGTATATTCAGAAACAAAGGGACTATCATAGACAGCTGGCGGACATGCTTTAAGAGCTGGTGGGACAGGATCGTTGCATTTTTCACCTTTAAGGCAAAGCCTGAGGATGTGGTGGCGCTTGTGACACTGGGTATGGTAGTGATCCAGGCTCTGCTTTTGGTGATAGGCGTACACTACGATGATGATGATGCCTTCTATGTGGCCACAGCTACTACAGCCATAGACACTGATACCATCTACCGTTTCAATCCTTTTACCGGGAATGAGTACAAAGACCTTCCCGACAGGTATGTTTTGTCTCCGTGGCCATTATTTTCTGCGGTTTTGTCGTATTTCTTTAATATCAGACCCATTGTTGTTTTTCACACCATCCTGCCGGCACTTCTTATACCCATGACATACGGAGTGCTTTTTATGATGGGAGAGGCCGTCTGGAAGGAGGATCCACACAGGCAGCTCAAGTCATATGCTTTTTTGATAGCTGCGTCATTTTTGCAGATATTCGGGGCTTTTTCCACCTGGTCGGTGGGAATGAGGCTTTTGATCCGGGTATGGCAGGGTAAGACTGTTCTGGCATCTTTGATCATTCCTCTTCTGATGGTACTTATCATAAGAGACTGGGAGAGTGAAAAGCTGTCGCCTAAGATGATGCTTTATATTACCGTTACATTGGTGGCGGGCTGCTTTTTATCCTCCATGGGAGTGGTGCTCGGTGCAATAGAGCTGGGAGCACTGGGGCTTACAAGGGCAGTAGTAAAAAGGAGCATCAAGTATTCAATTGCGCTCATACCCTGCTGTACGATAAATGTGCTGCTGGGTGTGATATATCTCGCAATAAGGTAGGAGTTTTATGGCCGAGGTTTTTTCAGAGATAATTGAAAATCAGACCGGGTATTTCGGCGATGGCTGGCAGTATCCTCTCTTTGCTATAGCTCTCGTGGGACTGCTTCTTTTGTGGAGACGCCGGACTGCGGCAGCAGTGACGCTGTATACCCTTATCGTTATGGTGATAATTTACTGTCCCCTCACTGCGAAGTTTTTGATGGGCTTTATGGAGGGAGATGTGTACTGGCGCATGTTCTGGCTTTTGCCTATCATCCCGGTGCTGGCGCTTGCCATGGTGGAGTTTGTTCCGCTGGTGGTGTCGGCAGCCCACAGGCTATTTAAGGCAGATGAAAAAAAGTCCGGACTCGTAAGCGTGCTGGCGGTACTTTTGGTCCTGGCTATTTACGGATGCCTGCTTTTCGGAGGAGGACGTTTTGTATATCAGGACGGTAATGTGACCTGGGCCAGTAATCCCGAGAAGCTTCCGGACGAAGTGATAGATATCATAGAAGCCGTGAATGCAGATTATGAGGCTGCGCCAATGGGAGACAAGCGGGTGGCGGCAGTAGGGACCATAGTCCCCTTTATCCGCCAGTATGATGGCACAGTGTATTTAAGCTATGGCCGCAGCACCATCCAGAAGGAGGATAAGAGTGGGAAAAAAGGGCAGCTCTATGAGCAGCTGACCAACGTCACAGATCCGGATTACGACCTTATCACAGAGCTTTTGGATGATACCGATACTACCTATCTTATCATTGCCGACAATATGCATGTTTTGGCAACTGAGATGAATGAACGGGGCTTTGACACCGTGTATGGAAACGGGGCATATACCCTTTTAAAACGTAGTCGCTGAGAGGAACACCGATGTATGATCTTGTCATGACCATTGGAGTAGTACTCCTGTATATCCTTATATTCAGGCTTTTGGGCACGACGGTGCTTACTTTGCTGGGGCAAAAAAAGCTTTACATCCACAGGGAGACCGTGGGCTTTTTTGTGTACTTTTCCATATTCCAGTTTGTCTATGTGCCCATGGTACTTTCAAAGGCATATTTTCATCTTCTGGCTTATGGGTGGCTTTTGTCTCTGGTAATACTGGTTTTGGTATGTGGTGTGTATCTGGTAACGTCAGGAGGACCGAAGCCTTTTATGATGCCCGATAAAGACACAGTGGGTGATGACGGGCTGCTTAAGTTTGTGAAATGGCCGGTACTGGCAGGGAGCGCTGCCTTTATACTGTTTCTGGTGCTCCAGCAGTATCTGGGATGGGATACAGCTTTTTATATGGGCAATATGAACGAGGCCATATACACGGATACTATGTATCTTTACAACGGCAACGACGGCACCCTTATGAAAAGTATGGATCTCAGATATGCCCTTTCCGGTTTTTCCATGCAGTTTACCATACCCTGTTTTCTGCTGGGGATATCGCCTACGGTATTCTGCTATTTCGGCATACGCGCCATGGGGGCTATACTTGCCATGTTCATCGTATTTGACTTTGGCATGCTATTATTTGAAAATAATAAGGATCATGCCTGGATCATGCTGGGAGCGTTTTTGGTGGTCAACGTTTTGTTTTTCACCCATTCAGCTACCTCCCTTTTCTTTATCCGCAGGATGAACGAGGCCAAGGGCTACTGTGCCAATGTGGTATTGCCGATGGTGGCACTTTTGCTCCTTTTAATATATAGAAAAAGGGGCAGGCATCTGTGGGTGCTTTTGTTTGTCATCTGCCTGGGAAGCGTGGGTGCATCCATGTCTTCCATGATGCTGGTGCCCGCCCTTTTGGGATTGGGATCGGTGATCCTGGCTATCAATGAAAAAAGGGTACGCCCTGTTTTTTACGGAATAGTATGCGCCCTGCCTAATCTGTGTTATGTGGCGCTTTATGTTTTAAGTCTGGAAAAAGTGCTGGTGTTTGATATATGACGGAAACATTGGATCTCTTAATCAAATATTTTCAGGGCCCGCAATGGCTCATACTCTTTGCGGCAGTCTATGTGTATACCCTGATCCGTGCCGGCGCAAAGAGCAGGATAAGCATCCTTGTGGGGACGGTGCTGTTCTTTGTATGCATTTACAATGATATCATATACGGGTGTATGTCTAAGCTTGTAGAGAGCGGGGTGTATTACAGGTTTTTGTGGATCATACCGGTGACCATATGGATAGCCTGGGGACTGACCTCGATTTTTGTAGATCTTAAAAAATGGTGGCTTAGGATCCCCTTTGCAGTGCTTGCTTTGGGTTGTATGATCATGATGGATCATACCTGGCTGGAGCCGGATCGCGCCACCTTCAGCCGTCCTGAAAATGTATATCTGATACCCGGGGAGGTGCTGGCCATATCCGACGTTCTGACAGATGAGCACCCCTATGGGGAAAAGATCCGTTGTGTCATGCCCCTGGGTATGACCATGCAGCTTAGATGTGTGGATCCTTCGGTGGAATGTGTGGTTCCCAGACGGGATTTTCTCAGGATGACCGGCCAGTCGGAAAAGCCATATAAGCAAAAAGAACTTGCTTTTATGATAGAAAAAAATGAAAGGCCTGATGCGAACAGACTGAAGGAGCTTTTGGAGGAAACCGAGACAGATTACATCGTTGCTTACAGCGATTATTCCCAGGGCGGACTCTTAGAGCAGGCAGACTGTGAGCTATTGAAAAAAACAGGCGCATATGAGGTGTACAGGGTAAAATGAAAAGTAAAGTAAGATTCAGGTTATTGGCTGCAGTAATGGCAGCAACACTTTTGGTGGGGCAGAGCGCATCTGCGATGGAGATCATCACCAGCACAGACACCACGGAAACTACTGAGGACAGCGATGCTTCAGACGGCGACGTGGTGGTGGTACTGGATCCGGGACATGACAAGAGCCACAAGGGGGCTCAGTATTTCGAACATGCCGAGGAAAAGGACACACTCAAGATAGCGACGTACTGCAAGGAGAAGCTTGAGACCTATCCGGGGGTGACGGTATACATGACCAGAGAGGACGAGCCTTGCGCCTTTGGCGTCCAGACTACCGGAGACTGTCTGAAAAAGCGTGTGGCCTATACGGTGGAAAAGAATGCTGATCTTTTTGTTTCCTTTCATTTGAACGCAGCTCCCGCCAATCCGGAGGCTACGGGTGCAGAAGTGTATTATTCCAAAAAGGATGGCGCATCTGTCAACTGTGCTTCCCTGGCAGGTTATATACTGCGTCATTTGACCAATGATGTGGGACTAAAAAGCAGGGGCATCAAGAGAGCCAATTACTACGTACTAAACGGCACCACCGATGCAAAGATACCCGGTGTACTGATCGAGCACTGCTTTATGACTAACGAGGATGATGTGGACGAGTACCTGTCAGCCGACTCCCGACTTAAAAAGCTGGGGGAAGCTGATGCCGAAGGCATCATTGAGTACATCAAAAACACTCCTATGGATAAGGAAGAAGGGGAGACCAAAGAGGAAGTGGATCTGACTACCGTGACGGTGGACAACCTCTCTGTGGAGACGGATGGATTTTTTGTAAATCTTTCCTGGGATGATGTGGATGATATCACCGAATACCAGATCTACAAGTACAACACGGCTGAGAGCAAGTGGAAGAAGCTCGGCTCGACAGATGATACGGAGTATGCCGATACCACCCTGGGTGCCGGAGAGACCGGTACTTACAAGGTCAGGGCCATAAAAAAGGAAAACGGCACAACTGTTAAGAGTAAGTTCTCCAAAAAGGGAAGTGCAGCTGCAGGTGACGGACAGGTTACCGAGCTTTCCGCAGCGCCCGGTGCCTTTAACAGGAGTGTGATATCCTGGGATGAGGTGACCGGAGCGGCCGGTTACAAGGTCTACAGGCAGGACTTTGGCTCCAAAAAATGGACAGCTGTAGCTACTACTACCAACGAGGATGGCTATACGGACGAGACCACCAAGTGTGGCAAGATCTACAGATACAAGGTCAGGGCCTACCGCCTGGCTGACAAGAAAAAAGTATGGGGCAAGACCGCCAAGCCTACCGACTTTTTCCAGACAGCCTCCGGTAAGGTGGATATGAAGAAGAGCACTCTTGTAAAGAACGGTGTCCAGGTCAACTGGGAAAAAAAGCAAAAGGCTTCCGCTTATATAGTTTACCGTAAGGCGGACAAGGAGAAAAAGTGGACTAAGCTTGGCAAGACCAAGGATTCATTCTATATAGATGATACCGTAAAATGGGAGCATACCTACACCTATACAGTTAAGGCATACCGCATTAAAAACGGTAAAAAATACACGGCCTCTGAATATGACAAAACGGGTGTCACCGGCAAGGCCGGCACAAAGATAGAGGGCAAGTCTAGGGTGACGGTGGATCAGATGGTGGCCTACTATGAAAAATCCGGCAAGCAGTATCCGGCCGGCATCTACAAGGATTACGGCGCAGAGACCCTTGAGGAGTTCTGCCAGACAGTATACGACGTAAGTGAGCAGTACGGTATCCGTGCCGAGCTGGTATGGGCACAGATCTGCAAGGAGACAGGTTATCTCATGTTTGGCGGCGACGTCAAGCCCAACCAGTGCAACTTTGCAGGTATCGGAGCCACAGGCGGCGGAGTGGCAGGCAACAGCTTTTCTGATGTAGAGGAAGGCGTGACTGCCCAGGTACAGCACCTGAAGATGTACGCTACCTCAGACAAGAGCTGGGAAGAGGATGTTACTATCGTGGATCCCAGATACAACGAGAAGGTACGCGGCAAGGCCATTTTAGTGGAGTGGCTGGCTATCAACCAGAATCCTTACGGCACGGGCTGGGCGGCAGCTGACAATTATGGTGTGCAGCTTGTTTCAATGATGGATGAGATGAGGAAGCTCTAATGGAAGAAAATCTCTATGGCAGGAAGGAAAACCAGATACAGGGCAAGTATGTATTCAGATGGGTGTGCGGTATCCTCCACACCCTCTATGCCAGCCTGACCTTCTGGTGGGTATGGATATCCTATACCACAGTACATGACCAGACAGGGCATTTGACGGGACTTGCCAACAGACTCATGGCGCTTTTTATCTACGCTTTTGTATTTGTACTTTTGATGAAGTCCATGGGAGGCTACCTCATCGGTGTCAGCCGCAAGATGAACGTGGTGGGTTCCCTGGCGGTGGCGCTTTTTATAACCGATGCCGCCGAGGTGTTTATATCCCTTGCCATAACCGGTCAGTTCAGGTTTTTCTGGGCCTTTTTGTGGCGCTATGTCCTGCTGTTTTTAGTGCAGACCTTTTGCATATCACTTTCCAGTATCATGCTGATAGATCTGTACAGACGCAAGTTTCCTCCATTAAGACTCATAGAGATATATGGCTCACACCCCAACCGGGTGGCTAAAAAGATGGGCTTCAGGGACGACAAGTATTACTTTGACGGTAAGATACAGTGCAACGAACCGGACGAAAAGATCATCGAGACTATTCTTCCCTATGATGCGGTGCTCATTAATGACGTGCCCTATGACAGGGAGGATGAGCTTTTGCGTATGTGCTTCGACATCAACAAGAGGGTGTACTTCACGCCGGCCATCTCCGATGTAATGATAAAATCCAGTGATGATATCAATCTCTTTGACACTCCCATCTATCTTTGCCGTAACAGCGGCATGTCCGCCTGGCAGAGATTTTGGAAGAGGTTTTTTGATGTGGTTTTGTCGGTTCTGGCCATCATCATCCTATCTCCCCTGTTGGGTATAGTTGCCATCCTGATAAAAGCCGGTGACGGAGGTCCTGTCTTCTACAGGCAGGAGAGGGTGACCCTAAACGGCAGGCACTTTATGATCCTTAAGTTCAGAAGTATGATAGTGGATGCTGAAAAGGACAACAGGACCATCCCCGCAGGAGCTGAGGATCCGCGTATCACCAAGGTGGGAAGGTTCATACGTGCCACCAGGATAGACGAGTTGCCCCAGCTTTTCAATATCGCAAAGGGGGATATGTCCATAGTTGGTCCCCGGCCCGAGCGGGTGGCTCATGTGGAAAAATATACCAGGGACATTCCGGAGTTTAGGTATCGTCTCAAGATGCGAGGAGGGCTTACAGGATATGCCCAGGTCTATGGCAAGTACAATACCACTGCCATTGACAAGCTCAAGATGGACCTTTCATATATCACCAACTATTCGCTCCTCTTGGATGTTCAGATTATTTTCGAGACCCTCAGGGTGATCATGCAAAAGGAGAGCACAGAGGGCTTTTCCGAAGAAGACCAAAAGACCATGCATGAGGCAGATCATGTGGCGGAGGGGACCAATGAATGATACTGTTTCCATCATAACAGCAGTATATAATGCCGGATCCACCCTAAGGGAGACTGTGGAGTCCGTCATGGCGCAGTACTATACAAGGTGGGAGCTCATCCTGATAGATGACTGCTCCACCGATGACAGCCGGGAAGTGATGGAATCCCTGGCTTTGGCTGATGACAGGATTCGCTGCCTGTACAATGACAAAAACTCCGGTGTAGCTCTCACACGCAACTACGGCATAAGGGAGGCCCGCGGGCGGTATATCGCTTTTTTGGACAGTGATGACACCTGGGATGTGGACAAGCTTTCCAGGCAGCTTGAGTTTATGGAGAAGGTGGATTCACCCTTTACCTACACCTCCATCAGGATAATGGACGAGGATGGGCATCCCACCGGAAAGGAGCGGCATGTTCCTGACAGGGTGGATCATAAGATGCTTTTGATGGGTGATCCCATGCCTTGCCTTACCATAGTCATCGATACCGAACGCATCCCAAAGGAAAAGATATATATGCCCGATATGCATCATGAAGACTATGCCGCGTTTTTAAACTGCCTCAGGGACGGCGCTGTGGCCAGGGGCTTAGATGAGGTGCTGGCCAGCTACAGGGTGAGCCGTTCGTCAGTAAGCGGCAACAAGCTTAAGACTGCCACCTGGCAGTGGAGGATACTCAGGGATCAGGAGGGACTGTCAGTCTTTAAGTCCTTTTACTATCTGTGCACCTACGCTTTTTTAGCGATAAAAAAAAGAATATGATCCAAAGCATGCCCCTGTCATCTAAAGCGAAGGATCTTTAAAGAATATGAGTGTAAAACATATAGCAAAAGAATACATCAAAATGTTTGTGCAGGGATCCTACCTGCCTTCCATATACAAAAAGGCCGCAGCATCTCCGGTGGATCCTAAAAAGATCATCTTTGCGGATGCCCATAACCATGACACTCCCTACAGCATGAGGAGACTGGAGCAGGCGTGCCGCAACGCAGGCTTTGTGGTGGAGACTCATTACAGTGATTACCAAAAGGATGGCTTTACTGCTACCTGTAACGCCATGAAGGAGTTCATGAGATCCTATGCCACGGCCCATGCGGTGGTGATAAGTGACACCTTTTTACCAGTGGCAGGTTGTGAAAAAAGACTTGAGACTAAGGTGGTTCAGCTGTGGCACGGAGCAGGTGCCCTGAAGAAATTCGGTTACGCCACCACGGATGATGTGCCTTCATACTACAGGGGGAATATATATAAAAATTATGATCTTATCACCGTAAGCGGGGTTAGGGCCGTAGAGCCGTTTTCCATTTCCATGCGTGCCGGTGAAGGAGTGACGAGGCCTGTCGGAGTCAGCCGGACGGACAATTATTTTGACACTGAATATATGGAGGATACCCGCAAAAAGGTATATGCCGCCTACCCCGAAGCCCGGGATAAAAAGGTGGTGCTCTACGCTCCCACCTTCCGGGGACATGCGGACTCAGCCGGGGAAGCGGATACCCAGGTGGTGGCATCACGCATAAAAAAAGAGCTTTCAGGTGACTGGTATCTGATATCCAGCGCCCATCCCCATGCACGGGAAAAAAGCACCCTTTGTACTGAGGAGCTGATGCTTGTGGCGGACGTGCTGATCACTGATTATTCCTCCATAGTTTTTGACTTTCTTTTCTTACGCCGGCCGGTGGTTTTATATGCTCCCGACTACAAAAGCTTTGGCAGGCTAAGGGGCTTTTACACGCCCTACGAGGAGCTTCCCGGCAGGATAGTTACGGATATAAGGGAGCTTTCATCGGCTATCGAAATTGAATGCGCCGAATATGATGTTAAAAAAACCGAAAGCTATCTGGAAAAATACCTGGAAGCCTGTGACGGTCACGCCACTGAGAGGATAGTGGAATACTTGAAATAAGCAGTAGGCAGGTTTATAATTAAATGATTGTTTTTCTGACAGGAGAGTATATGAATATCAGGTATCTTAAAAAGAGGATCATAGCGGTTTGTGTGGTGGCTGCAATGTCAGCGACCATGCTTTTCGGGGGCACAGCTGATGCCACCAGGAGCATAGATGAGATCGAGCAGGACAGGAGCGAGCTCAAGGAGGAGATCGGGGCTTTGGATTCCGAGCTGGTGGATCTTTTGGCGGAGATCAACAGCATTTCCTATGAGATCTCAGTCAACGAGCAGGAGATCGATGACTTAAAGTACGAGCTGAAGGAGGCTAAAAAGGCTGAAAAGACCCAGTACAAATACATGAAAAAACGCATGAAGGCCATGTATGAAAATGACCAGAAGAGCGTTGTCACCATGCTTTTGGAGTCGGGCAGCTTCAGTGATTTTTTGAACAAGATAGAATATGCCAATGCTGTATATGAATATGATCAGCAGCTTCTCAACACCTACATAGGTATCAAGGAGGAGATCAAGGAGATGGAGCTGTCCCTGGAGAAGGATCAGGCTTCTCTTCAGGCTGAAAAGAACACCCTTGATTCCAAGCAGGCATCCCTTAACAGTATGATAACTGCCAAGAGATCCCAGATGGCGGACTTTGACAAGGAGCTTGAAAAGGCCCGTGAGATCGCTGCCAGAAAGGCAGAGGAGGAGCGTCTGGAGCGTGAACGCAAGAGACAGGAGGAACTGGCGAGAAAGGCTGCAGAGCTGGCCAGACAGCAGGCTGAGGAACAGGCCAGACAGGAAGAACAAGACGATGATGAGGACTATGAGGATGACGAGGTGGATGACGGCACCGGCGGCCAGGATCTCAATCCCAGTCCTACCACCGGAGTCAGCGGATCTGCGGTAGTGGCCTTTGCCAACCAGTTTGTGGGTAATCCTTACGTATGGGGCGGCAACTCCCTTACCAACGGCTGCGACTGTTCGGGCTTTGTGGTACAGGTTTACTCTAACTTCGGCATCAATCTGTCAGCATCCAGGAGCTCGTCGTCTCTTCGCTCGGTGGGCAGTGCCGTAAGCATCAACAATGTCCAGCCCGGAGATATCGTATGCTATCCGGGACATGTGGGCATATACGCTGGCGGAGGCAC
>CAMOFS010000026.1 GCA_946613735.1 uncultured Lachnospiraceae bacterium
CTGTGAGGCTGTAAGTCACAGGTTCAACAACAGCGTTGGGGTCATATTCCATGTCAGCATCCTGGATTATCACCACATCACCGGTAGCAGCCTTAAAGCCCGTGGCCAGTGCGCCTCCCTTACCGGTATTCTTCTCGTGATAGATCACCCTGTCCACCTGGGATTCGATCTCGTCCCGGATAAACTCCCTTGTCCCATCCGTGGACAGATCCTCCACTATGATGATCTCCTTATCCTCTATGGGAGCATTTTTTACCTTTTCCAGTATAACAGGAAGACTCTCCCTCTCGTTATAGCATGGTATTATTATACTAAGCTTTTTACTCTGCATCAATCGTTCCTCTTTTGATTATGGTCAAACATCCTGTAATACTGGATGTATTCGTACTGCCTTAATAACTCTTTATTATCTTCTGACAGTCTGTATTTTTCATCAAGCATTACAAAGCCGGTGTCTGTAGCATAGTATCCTGCACTGTTTATGACGGGAAATTGTTCCTTTAATCTTAACAAAAAGCCCTCATACCGTGACAGGTCGCATCCCGCATAATAGCGTGTTACTGCACCGATATAGTTTAGACTCATTACGGATTTGTCATCAATCTTTTTTTCATATTTTTTGTCCGGCACCCTGTAATTGGTCCAGATAAAATAAGGGGTGGCATACAGGCTCTGATTAAACTCCGCCTCATCTGTATGGAGCTTTTGACCCTTTCTCTTTATTGCTGACTCCGTCCTGCCTGAAAGACCCGGTTGATGGTCTCCAAAGAAAACCACCTCCACGGGACGGTCCAGCTTTTTTACTTCTTCCATAAGCATCTCAAGAGCATCATCAGAGGCTGACATCATGCCCTCAAAAACCTTAAGATCCTCGCATGTATCATAATAGCCTCGAAGCTCAGTAACATAATCCGGAAATGTTTCTGCATCATATCCACCATGATTTTGCAGTGTTATGTTCATGACATAGGTGGCCTCATCATGGACCTTTACCTCCTGCAAAAGCCGCAGATAATCCCCATAGTCATTTTTATAGTCACGGGCATCCCGATAGTTTTCGTCATAATCCTTTGCATAAAGATAAGAATCAAAGCCCATATCGGCATACACGATATTCCTCTTCCAGTTTGTGGCAAAGAAAGGATGCATAGCTATGGTAGTGTAGTCCTCGCTATTGTATTCCGATATCCAGGTGGGTATCCCAGAAAAGCTGTACATCATATAGGGCATGGTGGCGGGCAGAAACTGCATTGTATATCCGGTAAGCGCCTCAAACTCGCTTTTACAGGTGCCGCCTCCCCTGGTGGAAACGTAGGTATATCCCCACTCCACGGTTCCGGGGTCATCCTTCATGCTGCGGTAATAATCCAGTATCCTTTTGCTATCGGGAAAATTGGCCACCACCGAATAATCCGTAAAGCTCTCGTTCATTATGGTTATGATCAGCGGATTTTTGTTTTTAAAACCGCTGAAATCCGGGCGCTTTACCTCTATTCTATTTTCAGCATCCTTGAGGAAAGTCCTGGCCTCCTTTTTCGTATACCCATCCGGCTTGTCCACCATCATTGCATGAAACTGGTCGAAAAATGACAGCGCGAAACCATTTTGGATATATGTACTGGTGGGATCCCAGTAATAGGTCGTCAGGTCGTAGTCCTCAACCACATTAAGATAGCTTGTAGCAAAAAGCCCCAGTGACATAAAAAGCCATCCCGCCACAAAGCCTGCCTGGTTCACCCGTCTTGTAGGATGGGGAAACCCCAGGCCAAAATGCCTTAAGACTGCATAAAATACTATGGCTAAAGCCGCAGCCACACCCGACATAACCATGGCGGTGGTAACAGTTACGGTATATCCTCCGGCCACTGCTTTTGCAGTTCCCACGGAAATAACGTCGGCAGGGGAGATGGGATAAGTCCTTAGCATTATCACCACCTCATTAAAAATGCCGGAAAAAGCCGCAGCTGCAAAGGTTAGATATATACCGGGATAGATACCCGGAACCAAAAAGATTATAATGGCTGAAAGGATGGCCGCAATAAAGAGATTAAAATACAGGGCCACTCCGGTAAGCTCACGATAAAATGCCGGATTCTCCGGATACTCCAGACAAAACAACACTATACATGGTATCAGTATAACCTGTAGTATACATGAGATCACTCTGAGAGCCTTCATCTCTCCTCCTCCATCACATAGATGATCAAAAGAATGATCTGCGTTGCTATAAAGAGAGTAACCGAAGACTTCACCAGTATCTCCCTGTATATCCCGGTATAAAACTGTACGGGAATGGACGCTCCCCACAGATGTCCGGGAAGATTATAGAAAAATGATACATGATAGGATATCTCGTTGAACAAAAGAGGCACAAGTGCGCCAATGGAATTTCCGGCCAAAAGTACAGGCAGGCACCACCTGCTTTTTAGCCTGAAGCCCAGTAGTATCCACAGCGGCAAAACGATCATAAACCAGTAATATGTAGCGGATACAAAGGAGGCCAGGGCTATGTACATGATCATGGGATAGATACCATAATCCCCTCTTTTAACCTTTTTGTTCACTCCCTTATAAAGACAGATAAAGCAAACTATGAGTGCCGTAGCAAAAAAGAGCTCCACATTGCCTATAACCTCAGCAAAAAGGCCCTCCGTACGGGTTCTTCCAAAGAGAATGCGTGTCACATCATCCGTATGCAGCTTCATCTCAAAATATCTGGGCCAAAAGATCCATGTGGCGATCCGGTCAAGGATAAAAGGCGCCACTGCGGCAAATCCCGGAAGTATTATGCCGGAAAGGGATACCTCTCCTATGAGCAGCAAAAGCACTGGCACTGTAAGGATAACCGTGAAGGGCTTGATCACCAGGGATATCCCCAGCATAAGCCCGGTAAGGACATATTTTTTCTGAAGGAACATCTTTGCAGCTATAAGTACAAAGAGCATCACTATGGCATCCGTCTGACCCTTTGCAACAGTGGCCACACAGACTATTACAGATGTCAAAAACAAACCCTTTGCATAACGACGGTTTTCTTTGCTGTAGCCAAGATCATCCAAAAGACTTCCAAAAATGTGCACGTCTATCATGGTCGCCGCCAGTATCATAAGCTTTTCATAGAAAACATATCCATAGATATCCAACCCCAGCGAGAGGCCTTCATCCACAGCATAAACCGGATACATCAAAAGAGCCATCAAAAGATTGGCAAGCATACTATAGTTTGTAGCGTTGTTCCTGAGCTCATAAGTATATTCGGGGAACTGTGAAAATTTACCTGCAGATATGCAGTCCAAAAGATCCTTTGCCCAGCCTGAAAGTGTGTGTGCATCAGGATGGCCCAGAAAAATACCGCAAAATAAGCAGAGTATCAGACCTGCCAGATATACGATCACAGAAATATACCGTTTTGCTTTTTCATTATTGTTTTGCATATAGCTTCTACCACCATTCAACATACCGGTACAGATGTGGTATCACGTCTGCCAGCCATCTGTTGGCTGAACGCATTGCCTCGCAGATATCCACATCCCAGTATGGTAAAAATAACATCGGGTACACAAGGAGGATATAGCCGTAAAGCTTTTTGGACAGCTTTTCTTCCATCCCTCCGATAACGGCTCCCACCACCCTATCTCTCATGGCCAAAAGTGCCAGAAGCACTACGAAATAATATGCCACTACACTCATCACCCAGCGGCCATAGTCTACCTTAAGCAGGAAATCAGGCAGCATTGTAAGGGGGCCCACCAATACACACAGATATTTGAAACGGTTGGCTTTCTTTTCTTTGGCTTCAGAAAAAAGCCTTACAAAAAGAACCACAAACAACACAATGAAGGGTATCATCACCAGAATATAGATGGGAAACTGTATTCTGTTTACCAGTCGAAGCCCCTTTTCAGTATCTCCCAGATCTACCCCTAGCACCTCATGAGCCAGAAGGGTAGTATGGTAAATACCCTTGTAGGATAAGGCCTCGGCTTCGGCCACCACCGTTTCATATACCTTTCTGCCGCTGTTTCTCGAAAAGAGCTCAAAGTATAAAAATAGCTGTGATCCCACCAGAAAGCTCGATGCAAAATATGCCCCGTACCTAATCTTCTCACGGCTGTTTTGTGCATCTATAAACCGAACTATGAGAAGAACCAGAATGATGTTAAAATACATAAATACATATCCCTGGTGGAACATCACCCCAATAGCCGACAGTGGTATCACAAGCCATTCTGCTTTTTTTGATATAATGCACAGCGCTCCTGTCATGCTTACAGCCAGCATGAAAATATCCACTCTTAAAAAATTATATCCGCCTGAAAAAGTGGACATGGAAAAAGCTATAAAAAGCAAAAGAAGGATCTGAGACGTATCCGTATGCTCAGCCTTTATCCTTTTTTGGCATGCAATGGCGAAAAAAAGGATAAGCACAAGAAACAAAAGCGTCATCACAACGGCAAATACAAAAGCAGCATTATAGCTTATCATATTTACCGGCAATATCTTATCAAGCACATGATACAGCGTCCCCAGCAGTGCTCTGGAGGTAAAACCGTTTTTATAGTCAAGAGCCAGCATAGTGGTATTGTATGATCTCACCCTCCATTGACAGGAGGTAAAAAACACTATGAGTCCGAAAATACCCAGCACGGCTATATGATCCTTTTTTACCTTTTCCATCAAATCTCCACTAATACTTCAAAAGCTGCTCTTCCAACAGCAGCGGTCTGCCATACATAAAATTGATCATCACAAATATAAGATACAGAAGCAAAAACACCCTGGCCCACCGGGAATTATCCCATATACTGTCTTTGGAAAAATGTTCTGAGCCCGACATGCTCTCACCCCGCACCAACACCAGCATGGAGAGGATCACCTCCGCCGCGGCATAATAGATCGACCTGTAATAATCACCCTCTAAAAACCACACCGCAAAGCCGGGCAAAGCGGCAAAAAACAGGCAATAATAACTTAATCTCAACGAAAACTCGCGCCTTGTCGATGCCAGTCTCCAAAGCAGTCTTATGAACAAAAAGACAAAGGGCAAGAGAAATAATAGGGTAATTATCCCCTGCTGCAGGGTCAGCTCATATCTTGGCTCAAAGTCTATTCCATCCCATCTGTTCTGGCCCCTTACGGGAATGACCAGAGCCCCCAAAAACAATACTGCCGTTGCAACAAGAGCTATCCTTTTTTTGCCATAAGTCTCATTATCGTCACTCTCCTTTTGTCGAAGAGTAAGGTAAAAGACAAAGGCCATAAGCCATACTCCCCAGGTAGCAGCCGAGACGATATCCCATCGGATGATCAAAAAGATGATGACGCCCACATAATTCAGGGCTTTTTTACTCTGCAATACACTAAGTGCCAAAAAGCCCATGATGGCTGAATACATATCTATAACACCCAGGTAGTTCTCCGGTAGATACACCGGCACCATCACTACCGACATGGCCGTCAAAAGAAAAGCCACCTGACCTTTTTTCTCATCGCAGGTACTGACGAGAGTCACCAGGGAAAATATAAGAATGGCAAAAAAATAAACGGCACAGCCAATGCAAGCCGTACGCTTATCATACAATGCATCCACAGGCATATGATCCATGGGAATAAATGATCTGTCGTATATCCGGATCACTGCAAAGATCATAAAGGCTGCCTGGGCTATCAAAAAGGCTATATCTTCTTTTTTAATCCTGACTGAAGCTGCCATACATCACTCTTTCACCGAAAGCATATCCGTGATAGTCTGTCTAAGTGGTATCACCGGTGCCCAGCCAACATGGGCATTGATCTTATCGTAGGAGCCGATCACCACCCTGTTATCATCCGGCCTGACGAAGTCGGGATTCACCCGGCCTTCTACAGTCACTCCGATGATCTCAGCCATCTCGGTGATAAGATCTGAAAGGGCTATACCGCGTCCTCCACAAACATTGTATACCTCTCCGGGCTCACCCTCCTTCAAAAGGAGATAATACGCCCGTACAACATCTCTGACGTCCACAAAATCACGGATGATAGTGGTATCTCCGGTCTCGATCACCCCTTCGGTCTTGCCGGAATCCGCTATGTCCTTGATCCTTTTTAAAAAACTGGGGATAACGAACCTGTCATCCTGATATGGTCCAAAATGATTGAAGGAGCGGGTAAGCACGATATCCATCCCGTATCCATCCACATATACCTTGGACAAAAGCTCCTGGGAGACCCTGGCCGCAGCATAGGGACTCACCGGATTAAGGGGCATATCTTCCCTAAGAGGAAGCTTTTTTTTATCAACATTGCCATATTCCTCTGATGAACCGACGGAAAGTATGCGGCAGGGCTTATCCATAGCACGGACTGCCTCGGCAACATTTAAAAATATATTGGTATTGTTTAAAACACAATCCGTGGGATGCTGCCAGCTGTATGATACGCTGGAGAATGCTGCGAGATGAAGCACAAAATCAGGCAAAAAGGAACGGACAATATCGGCAAACTCCTCCTTGTCCAATAGATTGACCTGTGAAAAGCTCACCTCTATCCTGTCAGAAAAGCGTGACATGTCAAGGCTCGGTGTGTTGACATCTACACCTAAAACCTCGCAATCCTGCTTCGTATCATATAGATATTCCAGAAAATGTCTGGCTACAAAACCGGAAAAACCGGTTATCAGGTATTTTTTCATCAGTCTCTCTTCTCCAAAAACTTCTTCCTGGTCACGAAATTATATACCATCACTATAGCGGTAGCGATGATCTTGGATCCTGCCGTAGCCATACCCTCAAAGGTCATGGGGAAGACTATATTTGCTATGTCTGTACACCACCTGGTAAAAGCGCCGCACCAGCCGATACCATCTATCATGCTCATGCAAAGAAGGATTATGAGCTCATTGAGTCCCAGCCCCAGGATGCTTAAAACCACAAAGACCACGAACTCCTTGCGCCTATCCATATCATCCCTGCGCTCAAAAACCCAATGCATGGACAGGACATAATTAAAAACTATTGATATAACAAAGCCGAAAAGCGCTCCGACCATCGCGGCGGATGTGGCGGAGCTTCCTGTGGTTCTCAAAACCAAAGCTATCAGGTTCGTAATGGCAAAATCTATAAAAAAGCTGGAAAAACCAACCACTCCGAACCTGAGTATCTGATAAAACAAACTGTCCTTTTTATCCGTCATCTCGCAAATCCACCTGCTATACGTTTTCCAATGAGCCTGAATATCGTACCTGCATAGCTCATGATGAACTTGAATAGCTGACGCTTTGACTCACCATATATCCTTTTATTAAAGGAAATCGGTACCTCACCTATATTGATCCTGTGTCCGGGCTTATTAAGCTTTATCGCTAAAAGTACCTCCTGCAGCACATCATAGTTTTTGCAGGTAAGCTTAACCTTTTTTAGATCGGATGTATGATACAGCCGATAATCAGTGGACAGATCCTTTGCCTTTATCCCAAGGGCTATCCTGAAGGCAAAATTAAGCAGATGCGACATCATCTGTGATGACTTGGCATCATTGGATTCACCGCCCTTGCAGTATCTGGATCCGATCACTACATCACATTTTTCCTGATTGAACTTCCTGTATATCTCGGGGATATACTTGGGAGGGTGGGAACCGTCGCTGTCAAGTATCAGAAACTTCTGCTGACGAGCCTCTTCAATGGCTGTCCTGAAGGCTCCGCCAAATCCGGGCTGTCGCTGGTTTACATATCTTGCACCGAATTCCTTACACACCCCTTCTGTATTGTCCATAGGCTTTTCGGTATCCACCACCAAAATCTCATAGTTCTTTTCGCATTTTTCAACGTTCTTTTTTATCTCCGGCAAGAGGATACGCAGATTTTCCTCCTCCTTATATGCCAGAAGTACTACACTTATTCCCATTAACGATCATTCCTGTTTTTTTCTTCTATTGCCAGCTTGTGATCATGCTCAGCCATAATTCGCACCAACTCTTCATAAGTGGTCTCCTGAGGATCCCAGCCCAGCTTAGTCTTTGCCTTGGTGGGATCTCCCCACAGATCTACAACGTCCGTGGGTCTGTAGAACCTCTCATCTACTGCCACAACCACTTTGCCGTTGGCTTTGTTGATACCCTTTTCATCTATACCGCTTCCCTGCCACTCTATCTCTATACCCACATGTGAAAATGCAAGCTCTACAAATTCCCTTACCGTATGCTGGACACCCGTGGCAATAACATAATCATCCGGCTCGTCCTGCTGGAGAATCAGCCACATGCACTTAACATAATCCTTGGCATATCCCCAGTCACGTTTGGAATCCATGTTGCCGAGATACAAAGTCTCCTGAAGACCTTCTGCTATACGGCCAGCTGCCAGGGTAATCTTTCTGGTTACAAAGGTCTCTCCCCTGCGCTCCGACTCGTGATTGAAAAGGATGCCGTTGGCTGCAAACTGTCCGTATGCCTCGCGGTACTCCCTCATCATCCAGAAGCCGTACTGCTTGGCCACTGCATAGGGTGAAAAAGGATGAAAAGGAGTATTCTCGTTCTGGGGAACCTCCTCTACCTTGCCGTAAAGCTCGGAAGTGGATGCCTGGTATATCCTGCAGGTCTTGTCCATGCCAAGGGTGTGGACTGCATCCAGTATACGAAGCACGCCCAGAGCATCTACATCTCCTGTATAGATGGGAACATCAAAGCTGTTCTGCACATGAGACTGTGCCGCCAGATTGTAGATCTCATCCGGCCTTATCTCGCTTATGATATGAAAAAGAGCGCTGGCATCTGTCATGTCTCCATCATGCAACACAATGGCGTTGTCTGCTATAAGATGATCTATACGCGCCGTATTGGAGATAGATGCACGACGTGTAATACCGTGTACCTCATATCCCTTCTCCAACAAAAACTCGGCCAGATAACTTCCATCCTGACCGGTGATACCTGTAATCAGTGCCTTTTTAGCCATTCAATCCTCCTATTTTTTATGCCGCTGCTCGTACACCCGCTGCAGCATATTCTCCTCGTAATCCTTAGAGGAATGCATTGACATTTCCTCCAAAATAGCTCTTTTTTCTCTTTGAAGGCGATCTATTTCCTTTTGAAGCTTTTCCTCTTCAACCTCCACTTTGTGAAGCCTGAACTTGAGGTCATCAAGGATCTCCCTGTCGGTTTTAGGTCCTATTGCCATATTTACCTTCCATTCTACCGGGTCTTGCCGGCCAAAAAAGAACTCCGTACGCGTTTATACACATACGGAGTGATTTTAACATATTTTTATCAACATTTCCACTAAAAACGATGATTAGTTCCCCATAGAGCTTAACTTCTGTCTGACCAGAGACTTTCTTAACGCATTCTCGGCTCTCATAAGATCCAGCTTGTCTGCCTTTCCCGCTATACGGTCTTCAGCTCGCTTCTGAGCAGAAGCCGCTCTTGACAAGTCAATCTCGCTTGGCCACTCCGCTATCTCAGCCATGATTATGACTCGATCTCCCAAGATCTCAGCAAAACCCGCATGAACCGCAGCGATGATGCTTCCGTCGCTCCTGATGGCCTCGGGCACCTCAAAATCATTGGAAAGCGTCGCTCCATGGATAGTCACTACTCCGGGAGCCATGACCACTGTGGTGGGCACATGCATTGGATAACATCCGATCTCGCCCTCTGTAGTATTCATCTCTATCATGGAACCCTTGCCCTTGAAAAATACACGCTCGGGAGTAATTATCTGTATATCAAATTCCTTAATAGCATCTGCCATATGATGACCTCCCGACTATGACACCCTTGCACGTACTTCGTCGATGGTTCCGGCATTGAGGAAATGTCCCTCGGCAACATCGTCCATGTGACCCTCAAGGATCTCCTTGAAGCCACGGATCGTCTCAGCGATCGGAACATACTTACCCTCAAGTCCCGTAAACTGTCCTGCAACGAAGAAGGGCTGTGACAGGAAACGCTGAACCTTACGGGCTCTGGCAACTACCAGCTTATCCTCCTCGGAAAGCTCATCCATACCCAGGATAGCAATGATGTCCTGAAGCTCCTTGTACTTCTGGAGTATCTCCTGAACACCACGGGCCACCTTGAAATGCTCCTCACCAACGATACGGGGATCCAGGATACGTGAGGTGGATCCAAGTGGATCAACTGCGGGATAGATACCCAGCTCTGCGATGGAACGCTCCAAAACGGTGGTAGCATCCAGATGAGCAAAGGTAGTAGCAGGAGCCGGGTCTGTCAGGTCGTCCGCAGGCACATATACTGCCTGAACCGAAGTGATGGAGCCGTTCTTTGTAGATGTGATACGCTCCTGAAGGGCACCCATCTCTGTAGCCAGTGTAGGCTGATAACCAACTGCTGAAGGCATACGTCCCAAAAGTGCGGACACCTCTGATCCTGCCTGTGTAAATCTGA
>CAMOFS010000027.1 GCA_946613735.1 uncultured Lachnospiraceae bacterium
ATAATGAGTTCGAAGCAAAGATGCGTCAGGACTGCATCGTGTCTGAGATCAAACTCATCAATCCGCCTGCTGCCGGCCCTCACATCCTTTATGAGGAGCGCGGGAGCCGTATGTATATCAAAATCTCTGATAGCCAGAGCCCACGTGGGATCCTTCATTATCGCAAGTGTCTTGCGGTAGTTGGATACTTTGCCGGCATCAAGGGCAAAGTCATCGATCCTGCATTAAACAAAGGCAACTACAATTTTTCTGATGAGGACTGGATCCGCATCTCCATCGCTGCCAGATACTGCCTGATGCCTGCCAAGTTCATCCAGAAGGTACTTCTCATGACCCAGATGTATGATGAATCGAATAACACTGCCAGGAGCAAGTCCTTTAAGGAAAGCTTTATTGATAATATGGTCTTCCAGACCAAGCTCCCTGAATGGGTTGTAATGAGCAGGCTTTATGAGCACGCTTATAACAGCGAAGAGATCGCTGCCATCTTCCCCAAGAAGAGCATCGAGGATCTCATTGATTTCTACAAAGAAAACGAGCACTACGCTGATGTAGTAGCTTAGTATACTCTCCCTCAATTAGTTTTTCTTGTCAAAAAATACTACTGAACCATCATAGGTTTCTTCTATAAACTTTTTTATGGCATCAGACCTGAGGACTGCCACCAATGCTTTTATCTTGTCAGACTCCTCGTTGCCGGCATAAACTCCGATAATATTGACATAGGTCTTTGCCGCAACAGAGTCGCTGGATTCACGCGCAAGGGCATCCTTTCCAACAGAATAACCGGCCGCGAGGGCATAGTTACCGTTTAGGATCATATAGTCAACATCCCCCACAGCCTCTGCAACATGAGAAGCCTCCAGTTCAACAATTTCAAGGTTGTAGGGATTATCTTTGATATCATCTACGGACGAACCCAAAGATGAACTGTCATCAAGGGTTATAAGCCCATTATCCTGAAGAAGCAGAAGGGCTCTGCCCTTATTGGAAGGATCCCCGGGTATTGCGATCCTGTCACCCTCTGCTACGTCTTCCAGGGACTTTTTCCGGGCCGGATAGATACCAAAGGGCTCATAATGGATGTCTCCTGCGTCAACGATATGGGCGTTATGCTCCTGATTAAAACTCTCAATATAAGGAACGTGGACCGCATAGTTAGCATCAAACTCGCCGGACTCAACAACAAGATTCGGTGTCTCGTAATCGTCAAACTCCTCTATCTCAAGCATGTAATCGTACTCACCAAGGATCTTGGCCGCCTCTGCAAGGATCTGGGCGTGAGGAACAGGCGAAGCCGCTACTTTGATAACCTGGCCATGTCCCGGTTTGATGTCTGCCAGATCGGCGGTTGATACCGAATTTTCTCCGCCTCCCTCTACTACCAAAGCCTCCTCATATTCAGCACCAAAAGTGTCGATCAGAGTCGCCTCGTAATCTGCATGGAAAAAGTTTTCATTACCAAGGGCTCGTATCTCTTCATTGAGCCATTCAAGAAGTGTACTGTTGCCCTTGGAAACAGCAGCAGCTATAGTGTCCTTGCCTCCTATAGCCGGGATGCCTACCTTATATCCCTTATTCTCCTGTGCGAATTTGATAACATCCGTATTGTCGCTTACCCACGCCACACCGGTACCGTTTTTAAAAGCGTCCATGGCCTCGGAACGAGACTCAAAACTCTGAAGTTTGATGTCGGGATTATTCTTTTTTAAATATGTCTCACCCATGGTTCCGGCAATTACAACCACCTCGTCATCAGCCGTTATCTGGTTGAGACCCTTGATCACATTGGTTTCTCTGGAAACGACTCCCAAAGAAACATTCATATAAGGAAGGGCAAAGTCCACCTTTTGAGCACGCTCATCCGTAACCGTAAAGTTTGCGATGACAATATCAACCTTACCGGTCTCCAGGTTACTTATCCTTCCGAAGATGTCGGTGGTGATGTAGTTGATATTAACACCCAGATCTCTTCCTATCCTCTCGGCGTAATAAATATCATATCCCTGATATTCTCCCTTTTCATCTATATAACAAAAGGGCTTTTTATCGGAATAAACACCAATATTGATGGTGCCACTCTCCTTGATCTCATCAAGGGTCCTGAAAACACCTGTCTCCTGCTTGGGCACCACAGTCTCGGAAGGTGAACCGCGATCAAGACCGCAGGCGGTAAGGTTGCCGAGACACAATATCAGCGAAAGAACGCCGGATAAAAGACTACGGAGGTTATTATTGTACATAGATGTTCCTTTCCCTGTAATAACTTGGGTAAGCCTTATGTCATTCACCCTGCTCTTCCCTCGGGATGACAAGGTATAGTTACATGTCTGTAAGACTGAGATTCTTGATATTGCGCATTGCAAACTGATTAAGAAGTATGCTCATAGCCGCAGTAATGACAGCCGCAAGTGCCCAGCCCGGGATGCTTATGCTTCGGATAAGCTGTATATGAGGCTGCTCCAGCGATCGGATGATCTTGTAAGCCATGCCGCCACCCAGGGCAAAGCCCAGAAGTATGCCCACAGCTGTGGTTATATATGTCTCTGTGGCCACATAACGCTTAACCTCTTTTATGGTAAAACCATTGATGCGCATGATGGTAAGTTCCCTCTTTTTCTGGAGCAGGTACATATTGGCCAGATTGAGAAGGACAAAAAGTGCCATCATTGCAGCCATGATTATCAGGCCTACAATAAGCGCATTGAGGATTGTGGAGATGGAAGCAAAAAGTGCTCTGGATGTATCCGAACGTCCCAGGCTGTTATAGCCCTTGATCTCCTTGAGATCCGCCTTGAGATCCTCCATCTTCTCAGGATCAACCTTGACCAGATATCTGTTGTTTCTGACATCCTCTCCAAAGAGCTTTTCATATGCACTGTGGGACATGACCATGGTACGTCCCGTGTAGTTATTAAAAATGCCGCTGACAGTTACGGCATGCTCCTTGGAATTGGAATCATATACCGTGAACTCATCTCCTACCTTAAGGTTGTAGGTTTCTGCCAAACGCTTCTGGATAAGGATCCCGGTATCCGGAAGAGAAAGTCCGACACCGGACTTGGCATCCTGAAGTGAATAAAAATCAGTATACCTGTTGTCATCGGCTACCGCCAACTGACCTATCTCCATGGAATCCGTAACATTATAGGTCAAAAAACTGTTATAAATAGGATAATACTCCAGGCCCCACTCATTCAGTACCTGCTCGATATCATGCTCAACATTACCGGAAGCCTGAGGATTGTAATTCAAGTTGAGATCATACTTAACGATCTGTCCATACTGGATATCCATTACGCCATCAACAGAAAACTTCAGTGTAAATCCGATTACCAAAAGTGCGCAGCAACCTGCTACAGATACTACAGTAACGGCAACACGTCTCAGGTCCGTTATCATATTTGAAATTATAAGTCCAGTATAAAGAGAACCACCGCTCTTTCCGCTCTTACGCTTCTTTGGCTTGGGAGTATCCTCCTTCATGAGGGATATCGCCGTTGACGAAAGGAGTTTGGAGGTTGCTATATAAACCGCACCTACTGCTATCACAAGTCCGAATACGGTTACAATACATGTCAGGATCGGAACCAGGGTTCCCGGCACTTGTCCCATAACATACATATTGGCATAGCCCGAAAGCACCGCCCACTGAAGAACACCATCAGCCAAAAGCACACCAAGCAAAACTCCCAGCGCTCCGCTTGAAAGGCCGAAAGTCAGATACTTGGCAAAGATCTCCCTGTTATAAAGGCCCAAAGCCTTGGTCGCACCTACCAGAGATCGCTGCTCATCTACCATACGGCCGATAGTCGCGTAGCAGACCATTGCTCCTACCAGGATAAAGAGTAAGGAGAAGGTCATGCCAAGAGAAGAAAGATTGCCTGCTACCATGTTTAGATCAACATATGCCGCGTTGGATCTTCTGTCAAAGGTAAACCACTTGCACTTCTCGAAATTTTCAAGTTTTTCCTTTGAAATGGTGAGTTCCTCCTGTCCGTTACGGATCTGAGTTACACCGTCATTATACTCCCGTTCCTTCTCGGCTATTGTGGCTCTTGCTTCCGAAAATTTTTTGCTTAAATCTTCGTACTCCTTAAGTCCGTCTTCGTACTTGGCCTTGGCTTTTTCGTACTTTTTAACTCCGGCGTTATACTCCTTGAGTCCCTTTTTGTACTTTTTGAGTCCTGCCTGATACTGCTTCTGTCCCTTTTTATAATCGGAAAGACCTTTTTCGTACTTAGCCTTACCCTTGTTATAATCCTTAAGACCCTTTTTATACTTTTTAACTCCGGCCTTGTACTTTTTCAGACCCGCCTTGTATTTTTTGACACCGTCCTTGTACTGCTTTTTGCCTTCCTCGTACCGCTTAAGTCCGTCTTCGTACTTAGCTTTACCGTCCTCCAGCTTCTTAAGGCCCTCTTCGTAGTCCTTTTCTCCCTGTTCGTATTCCTTAAGGGCCTTGTCGTATTTATCCTTGCCCTCTTTATACTTTTTCTTTCCCTCTTCGTATTCTTTGAGTCCCTTTTCGTACTTTCTCTGACCTTCCTCGTAATCTCTCTTTTTCTTATTGTATTCTTTTACTCCGTCGTCATACTTCTTTTTGGCTGTAAGATATGTGTCATGCTGATCATTCCACAACGTGATGGATCCCGAAAGAGACGACATGGCATCCTCTGCAGTCTTATAGTCCGGATCCTTTTTGGCTCTGGCAACTATGTCATCAGCCCGGGCTCCGGTAGTTCCATGGTTGGCCAGCATGGTCCTCATATTCTTTTCCAGAGACTGGTTAAGGACTAAAGTATCCTCTGTAGTTAATTCGATAGTCTGCGTAATTGAAACGTTGGTATCAGCATCACAGGTCACGCCGTAATCCGGTGCCCATTCCAGTTTTGCGTACTCCTTCTCGGTCATATTATCCTTGAGAAGTTCCTTGACTGTGGACCGAACGGTGTTTTTGGTGGTCATGATCTGAGTATAGGCCTCTTCCAGCTGCGTCTTACCGGAATCTAACTGGGCTTTGGCATTATCCAGAGTGGTTTTTCCTGCATCCAGAGCTTTCTTGGCTGCGTCCAGTTTTTTCTTGCCATCTGCCAGCTCCTTTTCAGCCTTATCCAGCTTTTCCTTGGCCTTTTGGAGTTCTTCCTTTTTCTCCTCCAGCTCCTTTTTGGCGTCATCCAGCTCTTTTCTGGCATCCTCCAGTTTTTTCGTTCCCTCTTCTATCTGCTTCTTGCCGTCTTCCAACTGCTTTTTGCCGTCTGCCAGTTCCTTTATGCCGTCTGCCAGTTCTTTCTTGCCATCGGCCAGCTGCTTTTTTGTCTTTTCAAGCTTCGCCTTGCCCTTTTTCAGTTTTGTCTCAGCAATCTTAAGTTTCTTCTTACCATCAGCCAGCTGCTTTTTACCATCGGCCAATTCCTTTTTACCGTCAGCCAGTTTTGCCGCGGCTTCCGCCAGTTCCTTTTTGCCGTCGGCCAGTTTCTGCTCTCCCTCAGCCAACTGCTTTTTTGCATCCTCAAGCTGAGTTTCTCCGTCATCCAGCTTTTTCTGGGCTGCCTCGATCTCCTCATGCTTTCCGTCAAGTTCTGAACGGGCGGATGCCAGTTTTGCCCTTCCTGCGGCCAACTGGTCTTCGCCCTCTTTGATCCGGACAACACCTTCCTCATAGATCTCGTCATCTCTGGCAGCGGAGCGGACTACCGCCAACTCTCCCAATGCAGCCATAGTATCCTTTGATGCTTCGAAATAAACTTCATCAAAGGTGTTTTTCCCATTGGAAGCTTTGAGCGTAATCTCTGCTTTCATGAAATGATCATTGAGTTTTTCGTGGTCAAAGGCGGACTCATCCACCAGAACGTAAAGGTTTTCCGGGAGTTTTACAGTGATATGATCGGGATGCAGAACGCTTCCAACGATTGAATACTTTTTATGCTTCAGAAATTTTGGTGCCTTGCCTGATGCTTTTTTGACCGTAACGCTGTCCCCCACCTTGAGAGAGCACTTGTCAAGCAAAGCCTGCTCAAGAACACACTCTGTCTCGGTCTCGGGAAGCCTGCCGCTCAGCAGGATCGGAACACTGATACGGGAAGTGACTGACTGGATCGTCACCGCCCGGGATTTGATGTAGCCGGTGGTCATAAAAACGCCCTCGGCATCTGACACTCCGGGAGTCTTTTTTATCTCCTCAAGATCGATATCGGACATAAGAAGAGTGGCATCGATCTCCACATCTTTGAAATTGGTTTCTTCATAGTACTTATCACCGCCCTGCTTCATGGAATTGGCAGCAAAATTAATGCCGAGGTAGACCATGACTCCCAGCATTACGATGAGCACTATGGATAGAAAGGATACCCACTGCTTTTTTATATTCCGAAGGGCATCCAGAAGCTGTGTGTGTTTCATAATCTGCTAATTACCATGAAAGATCTGACGCTGACAACGGATGCATATTTAATCTGATACTTGATACCTGACCGTTTTTCAATTTAACAACACGGTTGGCCATCTTTGCGATCTCGGTATTGTGAGTGATCATCATAACCGATGTGCCCTGATTTTTAACGATATCCTCTATAACCGTAAGCACCTCTATAGATGTGGTAAAATCAAGGGCTGCCGTGGGCTCATCCGCAAGGATGAGAGTAGGATTTTTGACTATAGCTCTGGCTATGGAAACTCTCTGCTGCTGACCACCGGACATCTGTGACGGGTAGTTATCCGCTCTGGATGCCAGACCTACCTTTTCGATAGCCACCGCCGGATCCATAGGGTTTTTGGAGATCTCAGCAATAAACTGAACGTTCTGAAGAGCAGTAAGATTGGGCATGAGATTGTAGGACTGAAAAATAAATCCCACATAATCACGTCTGTATTGAGTAAGGGCCTTTTCATCAGGAGTGGAAAAATCCTTTCCCTCGATGGTAAGGCTGCCACTGGTAGGAAAATCCATGCCGCCTACTATATTCATCATTGTAGACTTACCGCAACCGCTTTCTCCCAGGACCACAAGGAACTCATTTTCATAAATGTCCAGATTGATACCACGGAGCACCTGAAGCACACCGTCACCAACCTGATATTCTTTTTTGATATCCCTGAGGGAAATGATGGTACGCTTTTCCTCGATCTCTCCAATGGCAAGTCCGCGATCCCCAATAGCAATAGCCGCAAGGGAAGCAAGCTGCTCGCAAAGAGAAAGATCATCCTTATCAAAGGAGTTGCCGTCAAGCTTATTGATCAGCTCTATGGCTCCTATAGTCTCGTACTGATCCTTGAGGGGTGCGCAGATAATAGACCTGGTAACAAACTCCATCTCCTCGTCGACGCTGGAAGAAAAGCGCTCGTCCTTGGATGTATCCTCAACAATAATGGATTCACCCGTCTTTGTTACCTGGCCGACGATCCCCTGTCCGTTTTCCACGGAGATACCGGCTATGGACTCTGTTCCGATATTGAAGGCAGCCTGAACACGGTTGGAATCCTTGTGTAAAAACCAAACACTTCCCGCCTCACAGCCGATGCACTCCAAAATGACCGTAAGGGCATTGGAAAGAGCCTCGTCAAGTTCTTCCGCTTCGCGAAGCTGTTCTGTGATCTGCCATATAGCCTGTGTGTATTTTGTCTGCTTGTCCGAATTCATACTTGTCTTTCCTTTTTCACAACCCGCTAGTAATAGCATCAAACCATATCTTGAAGCTTTCAGGAAGCGCAGTGAAATCTATAAGATATCCGCCTTCCGTTTTTTTAATGACCTTGCCATAGGTCTCCCCGGCAAGATCCATACGGATATTATCAAATACCTCCAAATCGTGAGGTGATTCAAGCAAAACCTGCTCCTCGGAAACCGCCAATATCTTCCCGAGATAACTCTCGTCTGAAACATGCTTGCCCTCCAGCGATCTGTAGGTAATTACATGGGGCATATCAAGTCCGAAAAGAGGCTTGCGAACTATCTCATATGACACATTATAATCGCCGCCTATACCTATGACCTGAGTAAGGTGAAGCACTCCGTCTACACCCTTGGGGCTGACATCCGCCTCCTGCTCAATGATAAGTTCCTCCGCGATCTGTTCTCTTGTAGTAGGAGAGATAAGGATCTGTCCCGCCACGGTATAACTCTCGATACGACCCGTCAGATTGACATTGGATCCGAGTACTCCGTACTTAGTTCGTTTTTCACAACCGATATTTCCTACTACCGCCGAGCCGGTATTGATACCGATCCCCATGGAAAGTTCAGGATAGCCCCTCTCCACATTCCACTTGTTGACATCCGCCATAGCGCGCTCCATCTCAACTGCCGCCGCAACAGCCTCTGCCGCATGGTTTTCGGAAGCAACGGGGGCTCCGAATACAACAAAGATCCCGTCTCCCAAAAACTCAATGACATTACCATTATTCCGGGTAATGCACTCCAGCATAACGCCAAAATAATAATTGAGCATGTCCACTATATCGGAAGGCTTCATTTTTTCGCTCATAGCGGTAAAGCCGCGAAGGTCGCTCATAAGTATGGTTACGGACCTCTCGTCGCCGCCCATGTCCAGGCCTCCCGGGGTTTCCAGGATTGCCTTGGCAATATCATCCGAAACATATCGACCAAAGGTCTCGTGAAGTTTCTCAAGCTCACTGATATCATTGATCAGGGCAAGAACGTTGTTGGAATCACCCTCACCCTTGAGATATCCGGTGGAAACCAGGTACCTGCGATCTCCCTTATCGGAAGAATAACTCACAGTGAAATTGTGTCTGGTCTCCTTTTCATAGATCGCCTCTACTACAGCATCTCCAAACTCGTCATAACGTCCCTCCATATTCTGAAGGAAATACTTGAGAGTAAGGCCTTCAAAAGGCGGTTGAAGATCCAACAGCTCGCCGGCCTTGTCATTACAAAGGATCACATTGCCATTGTCATCAAAGACCATGACACCCTCAGACATAGTACCAATAAGGTTTTCGTATAATAACAGCTTGTTTGAATCCATAATGTCCTCTTTTCATTAAGAAAGAAGAAAGTTACAAAAAAACCACATTCAGTCTATCATAATGGGATTTTCGGGTCAATGTTTGCGCTTTTTGAAGAAGCTCAAACACATGATATTACATGCTTATGACTACTCTTTTTTATCTTTATGGCGATATTTTTATATCCTTTCGAAGATATCGACGACATATCGTTTCAACTATACAATTATATGGGAAAGGCGATATCGAAATAAAGGATGACACGAGACTTAATCAGGAGGAAAAAATGGGCACACAATTGACGGACACAAGGCGCGAAAAAGAGATAATCGACTGCATCAGTAAAAACCTGAAGCAGGCCATGGATGAGAAAGGACTCAATCCTTCTCAGATCATGAAGATAACCGGATTGTCACAGGCTGCCGCCTACTCCGTTTTCAAAAAGGGCAAAAAAACCATACCCACTATTATGACTCTGGACCGGATCGGTGAAGTCCTTAACCTGAGCCTTTCGGAGATACTTCGGGATTGTCATCATATGGATATTACACTGAGGGACAGAAAGCTGGGAGAGATCAATATGCTGCTGGAGCAGTCTTCGGACGAGGTTCTTGACCGGGAACTGGCATATCTGAAGCAAATGAGAGCGATCAACAAGGCTATGAAATCCGAAAACGGAGATACAGATAATCCATGATCAGTTTCTTGCCATAACAAGATCGGGGTTGTGAAGATAATTCACAACCCCGTTTATTATACTTAATGCAATTTATCAGGATCCCGTACCGCTATACTTCATAGCACCGTACATCCAGATCTTGTAACTGATATAAAAGAACACCACCCCTATCACAGGTGACAGCCAGGATAGGATCGGCACTGCGTCCGGCCTCAAGATAACAAGGCTCGGGTAATAAGCAATAAACGCTATAGGTATCACAAAGGTAAAAATGAACCTGAACACCGGGCTGAAGATGGTGATGGGATACCTGGCATAATCCTTAAACTTAAAGGCCAGATCCAATACATAGAATGAATTCTGGATCCAAAAGCAGGTAGCTGCTGCAGCATTTTGCAGAGCTATCATTATAAGGGACGCCGTGATCAAAAATACGACCAGCTTGATGATGGCCAGTGGTGTCACTGCAAGTCCGATCCTGGACCATGAGTATACTATCGTACCTATACCGAAGGCCAGCTGCCCCAGACCCTTTA
>CAMOFS010000028.1 GCA_946613735.1 uncultured Lachnospiraceae bacterium
GTTTTATTGGTTTGCAGCCTGGGGATCCAGGGATATCTGCTGAGTGAGAACATGAAGGTCACTGCATATGTGGCGGATCAGCAGAGGAAGGAAGCGGAGGCTTTAGAGCAGGAGAACACCTACCAGGAGGATGGGTTCAAGGTGGGTGAGCAGTATGAGATCCGCAGCACAAAGGCCATTTCTGATGCATATATATCCGGTGATGAATCTCAGCTTTCCACTGAGGACAAGGAGACCCTCCAGATGGCCAAAAAGGTGCTGGACGAGGTCATAAAGGATGGTATGAGTAACTATGAAAAGGAAGAAGCTGTCTATAAGTGGATGGTGAAAAACATAGGACAGGGAGCCAGTACCACGGTAACTCTGCCTACCCAGACAGGCGGGGATCAGTTCACTCCTCATGGTGTGCTCTCCGGCAGCGGAGCCGTATGCGTGGGATATGCCACCACCTTCAGGCTCTTTATGAATATGATGGGCATGGACTGCCACATTGTTCACAATGACTATCATTCCTGGGATCTCGTGCAGCTGGATGACGGCGAGTGGTATCATACCGACGTATACAGTGATGCGAATGCAGGCGCAAGTGAGCCCAGCTACCGCAATTTCAACATGAATGATTCATCTGCCCAGGTAGGGCATGACTGGGATCAGTCAGCACTTCCGGAGGCTAAGGGCCTTAAGTACACTGCCGCCAACCAGAAGAAAAAGGACTTAAAGAAGATAGAGGATGTGCCTGCAGATCTTAAGAAGGGCTTTGATGAAGGAAAGCGGGTATTCTATTATCAGTTTGACAAGGTAACTGAAAAGGATTATCCTGTGGCTGATTATATAGTATCCCAGCTCCAGTCAGCACTCTCGGCTACCGGTACCGATGGCTATGTGTCCGGATCCTGGTACTTTAACGAGGATGAGGCCAGGGGATACATCCTGGGACTGGTCGTGGAGACCTATGACGGGGCCGGCATGAGTGAGGCGGCTCAGGAGCTATCCGAAGACAGGCGCCAGGCTCTTACGGACGCCATTAACTCAGCCTTTGGCACGGAGATCGGCATTGATCCGTACTCCTATGGCACCTATGATGAGGGTATGGGAGATGGTGAGATGGCATACGGCGGTGATATGGGTGATGCGCCCGAAAGCTACGACAAAAATGTAGACAGTAAAGATTACCTTCCCTCTGAAGAGATCACCAAAACAGGGAATGGCGGGGAAGTAACGGAATCAACGAAATACTACACAGATGAGGACGGTGAATAAAATGAAAAGATTAATAGCTTTGCTTTTGGCCGGTGTAATGGCCCTTGGAGTTACAGCCTGCGGAGAGACAAGTCCCACAGCAGATGCTTCGGCAGTGGGCACCCTTATCCTTTCTGCAGACACCTCTCTTCCTGAGATGACTGTGGTCACCTCGCAGGAGGACAATGCCGAGCTCAACTTTTCTACTCTTTGCGATGCGGATTACGGACTGGTGGACAGCTACTACTATGCCTATGCATCGGACGGTACGGCTCCTGAGGTTGCGGTAGTTACCACAAAAAAGGAGGCTGATAACGCCAAGGTAATGGAGGCCATCGTAAAGCATGTTGAGACCCGTCGCGGAACTATGGCGGAGTATTCGCCGGAGCAGGTGGAGCTGGTGACCAACTACACCTTGGTACGCCGGGGCCGTGTGATATGCTATATCGTCAGTGAAAAACGCGGACTTTCCGAGACTGCATTTACCGGATACATGGATGCCATTGACAAGGCTCAGGAGTCTGATGGGAAGTAGTTTTCACAAACTGCATACTGTTCTTTTCGCAGGCTTCCTCCTTTTGGGAGGGGGCCTGTGTGTGCTTCATGCACCCAGGGATTTTTCCGAAATGGAAAACAGGGTTCTGACCCATTTTCCTATAGTGACTTTTGACGGCGTCAAAAGAGGCGATGTACAACGTGACTTTGAGAAGGCCGCCGGAGACCAGATGATCGGACGGGATAGGTTTGTCCGGCTTGCCACAGGCACCAGATATCTGATGGGGGAGAGACAGATAGGCGATGTGTACATCGGGGATGATGGCAGATATCTGGAAAAGGTGACTGATGCTGATATATCCGAAAAGAGGCTTAATACCAATATCTCGGTAGTTGAAAAGCTGGCACAGGACCATCCGGGGATGAGGAGTACTGTGTTTTTGGCTCCCACCAATTCAGTCGTGGCCTCAGAGGCTTTGCCAAAGGGCGCCTATATATACGATGACAAAGAGGTCATAGATAAGATTAAAACAGGCCTTAATGATGCTTCGGTCATATATGAGCCGGACGCTTTTTTGCCTCAGGAGTACTTTTCAACGGACCACCACTGGAATACCTATGGTGCTCTAAGGGGAGCCGGAATGTATCTGGAGTCGGTGGGCATGGCTGCCCCCGCGGAGGGATATGAAATAAAAAAAGCTGACAAGCCCTTTTATGGCACGCTTTATTCAAAAGCGCCCCTTGCGGCCTGCCGGGGTGAGGACTTTTGTTATCCCGAGGGAGGATATGAGCCGGAGGTTACCATCGACGGAAAAAAGGGTTCTCTTTACGACCTCTCCTTCCTGGACAAAAAGGATAAGTACGCTGTGTATTTCGGCGGCAATTTTGGCAGGGTGGATGTCAAAAATTATGCGTCGGATAAAGAAGATACCCTTTTATTGGTAAAGGATTCCTTTGCCAATAGTGCCATTTTCTACCTGTACCCGGCATACAGCCGGATCATAATGATAGACCTGCGCTATTACAATGCTTCTTTTTCGCAGCTTCTTAAGGAGGAGAACCCCAAGGAGCTTGTGTTCTTCTATGAGATGTCTGACTTCTGCCAGGATGAAAACTTCAGCAAGTTGCTTAAATAGCCAAGTTGTGCTACTATTCCCTTAAGAGAGATTTGGCTTCCAAAGTGATGCGGAGGCTTTGATGAAGGAAAAGATAATAAGAGAGGCAAGGCGGATAGTCTTTCCTGCCAGATGTCCCGGTTGTGACGTGGTGATCCCGGACCGATTAAGGGAGCAGGTTTTTTGTGACACCTGCCTTCCTGAGGTACGACTGGTGGAGGGCAGGGTGTGTTTTCATTGCGGTAAGCCCATTACCTCGCTGCACTCAGATCTGTGCCGGGACTGTGAGAGTGGTGGATCTGCACTGCTCCAGGGCAGGAGCCTGTTTTTATACACCGGCCCCATGAAGACGGCTATGTACCGTTTCAAGTATTCCGGAAGACGGGTCTATGCGGCTGCTTTTGCCGGGCGGGCCTGTGATATCTATAGCCGGTGGTTTTTATCCGTAAAGCCTGACGTGATAGTTCCGGTTCCCATGTATGAAGACAAAACGAGGATCCGCGGATACAACCAGGCAGAGGTCTTTGCCAGGGAGCTTTCCGGGAGGCTTTCGGTGCCCGTTTTGCCGGATATTATTAGAAGAGTCAGAGATACAGTTCCACAAAAGGGATTAGATAAGGAAAAACGCCAAAAAAATCTCAAAAATGCTTTTAAAATAAGCCAAAGTGGTGTAAAATTTGAGTGTGCGCTGTTGGTTGATGATATTTATACCACCGGCACCACCGTTAACGAAGCGGCAAAGGTACTTAATGAGGGATTAGGCTGCCGCGTGTTTTCGTTTTGCATTTGCGTAGGCGCCGATTAATCTAGTGGGAGGGTTTTGATTTATGGATGTTCGAAATTGCAGGAACTGCGGCAGGATGTTCAATTACCTTGGCGGACCATCTGTTTGCCCCATTTGTCGAGAAAGCGCAGAGAAGAGCTTTGAAAAGGTAAGAGATTATATCCGGGAGAATCCGCATGCCAACATTCAGCAGATCTCTGAGGAGTGTGAGGTTTCCGTGCAGCAGATCAACCAGTGGGTCAGGGAAGAGCGACTGGAGTTTTCAAAGGACTCACCTATCATGCTTGAATGCGAGAGCTGTGGAGACCCTATCAGGACAGGACGCTACTGCGAGAAGTGCAAGAACAGTATGGCAAATAATCTCACATCTGCGTTTAAAAAGGAGCAGACGCCTCCGCCTGTTGCCCAAAAGATGCATGAGTCGGATAAGATGAGATTCAAGAGATAATTATAAGCCGCCGCCTCATTTTGCGGCGGCTTTTTTAAGAGATAAGGATATGCTTAGTGAAAAGCGGGTCATCCAGATGACGAGGATGGCCATGGACGAGAAAAAAGACGCCAGGTATTATGTGCCGGTGGCCAATATTTCCAAAAAAGACTACATAGGCGCCTATGGTGTTGTGGCATTTATCATAGGCACTATTACCTATGCGGCGATTTTTTTGGGTGTTATGGCCGTTCTTTTCAATACGGTCATAGTGAACGTGGACGAGACCCTGGTTCTTTTGGTGGCGGTTTTGGCGGTCATCGGATATCTGTTCCATTTGTTCTTTTACATCTTTTTTTCCAGACGCCGGGCAGCCAAGCGCTACAAGATCGGCAGGGAGGCGCTTGAGCGAAGGATAGCATCTATCAAAAAGCTTGAGGAGATATATGTAGAGGAAGAGGAGAACCGATCTCCCACGATATCCATGGAGGATATGGAGGATTTGATTTGACTTTTTTCATGAAGCTGCGTGAGCAGACCAGGAATTTCATAATGACCCACGAGGTATGGATGGACAGGATCTTTAAGGCGGTGATCACTCTTATTGCCCTGGAGGTCATATCAAAAAGCTTCGGCTACTCCGAGGTTTTGTCACATCTGTGGATGCACATAGTCATAGCGCTGCTGTGTTCCCTTGTGCCGGTAAGTGCCATGGCTCTGGTGGTGGAGATCTTTTTGATACTGGAGCTTTTGTCACTGTCCAGGTTAGTGGCACTGGTGGCAGCCATCTTTTTCGTGGTGTCCTATGTACTTTGTGGAGTCTATCACGGCCGGGGTTATCAGAACCTGGCGGGAGTTACCGTGGCATACCAGCTTCACGTGCCCTACCTGCTTCCCCTGGAGTCGGGACTTTTGGAGAATGCCAATGAGGTGACCACCGTTATCTGCGGTGCCACCATTTCATATTATTTAAAAAGCGTAAAGGATCACGCATCACAGCTTTTGGATTCCAAGGATTCCATATCCGTTTTGGATATACTCACGGAGGGCCTGGTCACCAATGTAATGTTTTATGTATACCTTACTGCGCTGGTGGTAATGTTTTTGGTGGTGTACAGCATCCGTAATCTCAATATCGCCCACTCTTGGCTTATCGCCGTGGCAGTGGGAGTGGTGACGGAGTCATTGATCCTTTTGGCGGGCTACCTTTTGACGGCCCGTACATCCCAGATACCATGGCTTATCGGTGGCAATCTCATTACCCTTGCCATCGGCTTTGCCACCAACTATCTGGTGCTGGATCTGGATTATAACCGGGCACAAAAGGTTCAGTTTGAGGATGACGAATACTATTATTACGTGACGGCGGTTCCCAAGATCCGCCTTACGGAGGAATCAAAGGAGATAAAAAAGATAACGACACAGGACACCACACAGTTAGGAAAGGGCGGAAGATCTTTTGAGTGAGTCATTCAACAATCTCAACACGTTTTTGGGGGATTACTTTAATCTGAGTATCCCTCATTTCCATATCATAGATGGTGTGGAAATAGTGCTGATCGCTATGTTTTTCTATATGATCCTGGTGTGGATCAAGGACACCAGAGCCTATATGCTCCTTCGAGGGATCATCATAGTGGTGGTATTTTTCATAGTGGCAGCCCTACTCCAGATGAACACCATCCTGTGGCTGGGAGAAAAGCTGGTCAGTGCAGGACTGATCGCATTGATCGTGGTATTCCAGCCTGAGCTTCGTGCGGCCTTAGAGAGGCTGGGACGATCCAATTGGATGAACCGCCTGATACCCGTGGTGGCAGGCAAGGACGTGGGCAAGAGGTTTTCCGACAGGACACTCCATGACCTGGTCAAGGCCAGCTACGAGATGGGAGCTGTAAAGACAGGAGCCCTTATCGTAGTGGAAAAGGAGGTTCAGCTCACGGAGTATGAGCGTACCGGTATAGAGGTGGACGCACTTTTGTCCAGGCAGCTTTTGATCAATATCTTCGAAAAGAACACACCGCTTCATGACGGTGCCATCATAGTAAGGGGAGACAGAGTGGTATCTGCCACCTGTTATCTGCCCCTGACGGATTCCATGATGCTTTCCAAGGAGCTGGGAACCAGGCACAGGGCTGCAGTGGGTATCAGTGAGGTAAGCGACAGTGTTACCATAGTGGTGTCCGAGGAGACCGGTAAGGTTTCGGTCGCCACTGAAAACAGACTGATAAGAGATGTGGATGCGGGAGAGCTGACAGAGATACTTACACGGCTCCAGAATCCTGCTGAGCCTGCGGAAAAGCGCAGCTTCTTCAAACGATTCGGAAGGAGGGTGCAGAGTAAATGAACAGATTGAAAAGTGCCCTCACACACAATGTGGGACTAAAAATAGGAGCCTTTTTCGGGGCAGTACTTTTGTGGATCATTGTGGTCAACGTGGATGATCCCTCGCAGTCCAAGACCTTTACCACCAATGTACAGATGGTAAACGAGCAGATACTTACAGAGCAGGGCAAGTACTACAATATTCCTGAGAACGGCAATACAGTAAGCTTCCGCGTCAGCGCCAAGCGATCCATAATGGAGCGGCTGTCGGCATCGGACTTTACAGCAACGGCTGATTTTAATAACCTGGAGAATGACTCCAGGATCCCGGTGGAGATAGTGGCCAACAGATATACTTCCCTGGTGGGGATATCCTCCAACCAGAAGTACATCTACCTGGAAATAGGTGAGGAAAAGGAGCAGAAATACGTGATCTCCGGCGAATACTCCGGCAACCCGGCAGAGGGCTTTGCCGTGGGTGAGATCACAGTGAAGCCCAACGTGATCACCATTTCGGGACCGGCGGATATAGTGTCACAGGTGGATCATGTTGAGGCCGTGTGTGATGTCAGCGGCATGGATACGGATATCACTGAAAGCGTGGTGCCTACCCTTTTAAACAGTTCCGGAGACCTGGTGGATGCCACCAAGCTCAAGCTTTCCGAGACCACGGTGGAGGTAAGCGCAAAGATGCTCTCCATCAAGAAGGTTGGAGTGGATATAGCCACTGCCGGTCAGTTGCCCGGGAATCTATCTCTGGAGTCCGTATCGGTCAGCCCCAACAGTATCAGGATCATGGGGGCTCCGGAGGTTATAAACGGAGTGACCTCCATAGTTATTCCGGCAGACGTCATCGACCTGTCCACGGTTACGGGCAGTGTGGAGACTACAGTAGATATCAGAACATATCTTCCTGAGGGGGTATCTCTGGTAGACAGCTCCGATGCTCAGATCACAGTAAGCATCAGCATAGATGAGGAAGTGGAAGAGACACTGGATATCCCGACAGCGAACCTGACCATCCAGAACCTGGATCCGGAATACGTGGCAGAGTTTACCAATGCCATCATTCCTGTAAAGGTATCAGGCAACAGATCCGTTATAGAGGGAATTAATGCCAAGGATGTGGCAGGCTTCGTGGATGCCAGCGGACTATCCGAGGGAGACCATACAGTTTCCGTCATATTGAACCTGGATGAAGGCGTTACGGCATCAGCCTCTACCACACAGATAGAGATAAGCCTCAGAGAGACTCCGCCGGAGCAGGAGAAACCGGACACGGAGGAGGATGATGAGGAAGGAACAACTGAGATAGAAGACTCACAGCAACAGGGGGAGTGAGTGTTATGGTAAGTGAGAAGGTAACGGTGAAGAACCCTTCGGGGTTCCATCTGAGGCCGGCAGGGATGTTCTGCGAAATGGCCGAGGGTTATAAGTCAAAAATCTATTTTAACATGGGGAGCAACAGGCAGTACAATGCCAAAAGTGTTCTTTCGGTTTTGGGAGCCGGTGTTAAAAGCGGGGATGAAGTAGAGATAGTTTGTGATGGGGAGGATGAAGAGGAGGCTCTTTCAGCTCTTACAGAGCTGGTGAAGATGGGCTTCGGCGAAAGCGTATAGGAGGAAACAAATGAATTACAAGAGGTACAAAAAGAACCCCGTAGTGGACTATCCCGAAAGACGCTGGCCCAACAAGGAGATCGAGCATGCGCCGATCTGGTGTAGTGTCGATCTAAGGGACGGCAATCAGGCCCTTATTGAGCCCATGAATGTAGATGAAAAGATGGAGTTTTTTGATCTGCTCATAAAACTGGGCTTTAAGGAGATAGAGATAGGCTTTCCCGCAGCCAGTCAGATAGAGTTTGATTTTTTGCGAAGGCTGGTGGCTGAGAACAAGATCCCCGATGACGTCAAGGTCCAGGTGCTGTCCCAATGCCGCAAGGAGCTGATAGACAGGACCTTTGAAGCGATAGAGGGCATTAAAAACGTGGTATTCCACATCTACAATTCCACCTCCACCCTTCAGAGGGATGTGGTTTTCGGCATGGAGAAGGATGAGATCATACAGATAGCTGTAGATGGCACCCGTATGGTCAAGGAGGGACTTTCCAAATACGACGGCAACCTCCAGCTTGAGTATTCTCCGGAGAGCTTTTCCGGTACGGAGGTTGATTTTTCCGCTGAGATCTGTAATGCCGTAGCCCGCGAGTGGGATCATGCCACAGAGGCGCCCATCATCTTTAATCTGCCCAACACCGTGGAGATGAACACTCCCAATGTATATGCCGATCAGATCGAGTGGGTATCGGATCATATCGAGGACAGAGAAAATGTGATCATCAGCATCCATCCCCACAATGACAGAGGTACAGGCGTGGCCGGCACGGAGCTGGCGCTTTTGGCGGGAGCGGATCGTGTGGAGGGAACGCTTTTGGGCAATGGTGAGAGGACAGGCAATGTTGACATCCTTACCGTGGCTTACAATATGTTTTCACAGGGCATCGATCCCGAGCTTAACATAGAGAACATCAATGAGATAGTGGAGGTGTTTGAGCGCTGCTGCAAGATGGATGTGGACATGAGACATCCCTACGCAGGCAAGCTTGTGTTCACTGCCTTCTCCGGGTCACATCAGGATGCCATCAACAAAGGTACAAAGGCGCTTAAGGAGAGAAAGAGTGATATCTGGCAGGTGCCTTATCTTCCCATAGACCCGGCGGATATCGGCAGAAAGTATGAACCGGTAGTCCGTATAAATTCCCAGTCTGGCAAGGGCGGTGTAGCATTTGTAATGGACACTGTATATGGCTACAAGCTACCCAAGTCCATGCAGAGGGAATTTGCCGATGTCATCCAGAAGATATCAGAGCAGGTGGGGGGCGAGGTCAAGCCCGAGGCTATTATGGCGGCATTCAAAAAAGAGTACCTCGATATCAAAGACCCATACAAGCTCAACTATGTGGATATTGATGATAACATGGGAGATGATGACACCCACGTTGCTTTGGACTTCGAGTACGCCGGAGAGAGCTTCCATTCAGAAGCAGATGGTAACGGACCTATCGATGCTGTTACCCTGGCTATTCGCCAGTGCGTGCCGGGCATGGGCTTTTCCGTACAGGACTACTCGGAGCATGCGCTTTCCACAGGAAGCCACGCCAAGGCTGCGGCTTATATCCTGATGGAGGATCCCCGCACGGGTATCAAGACCTATGGTGTGGGGCTTTCATCCAACATCACCAGGGCTTCCATCCGAGGTATGTTCTCTGCCATGAACAGACTCGTGCGACTTTCAAAAGACTACTATTGACCGGAGCCCATAGCATCTTATGCGGATTTACTATGTCATCCTGAGCGAAGCGAAGGATCTTTACAAGGAAAGCATATGAAAAAAATACTACTTACCGGTTGCCAGGGACAGCTTGGCAGAGCCATAAGACGCGAATATGCCGATACAGCGGAGTTCATGCTGACGGAGCTTTCTGCGGGTGAGGGTTTTTCGGCCCTGGATATTTCCGACATCCACCAGGTGCGGTCTGCCG
>CAMOFS010000029.1 GCA_946613735.1 uncultured Lachnospiraceae bacterium
CTGTCATTCTGAGGGCGAAGCCGCCTGTCATTCTGAGGGCGAAGCCCGAAGAATCTTTTTGAAAGGAACTTTAGGTTGACAAAAGAGAGATTTCAGGAAAAACTGCAGCATGACACACGTCGTGCACTGGCAGTCATAAAGTGGGTTGTATTTGCCTGCATCACCGGACTGGTGATCGGACCGGTGGGTGCGGCCTTTTGCTGGTTTATGAATGAGGTCACCGGTCTTAGACAAAAGAATTCGTGGCTTTTGTTCTTCCTGCCCTTTGGCGCCATGTTCATAGTATACATGTACCGGACTTTTAAAAAACGAAATGTGACATATTCCGCGACTGGGACAAACCTGGTGCTTTCTGCCATCCAGTCCCAGGACGAAATACCGCTTCGTATGGCTCCTCTTATTTTTGTTTCCACCATACTATCCCATCTTGTAGGTGCATCTGTGGGGCGTGAGGGTGCCGCACTTCAGATGGGCGGCAGTATCGGAAATGCCATCGGACGACTTTTCAAATTGGATGACCAGGACAAGCATACCATTATCATGTGCGGCATGAGCGCCGCTTTTTCGGCAGTCTTTGGCACGCCTCTTACGGCGGCGGTGTTTTCCATGGAGGTGGTGTCTGTAGGTATCATGCACTATGCGGCGCTGATGCCTTGTGTCATATCCTCCTTTGTGGCAAGAGGCATAGCTCAAAAGTTGGGTTTTCCCAATCTGGGCTTTAAGCTATATGATGTCCCTTCGCTTTCGATAAAGAGCGCTGTGCTTACGGCACTTTTTGCGGCAGCCTGTGGACTGGCATCCATGGCTTTTTGCATACTTTTGAACCGCACCGAGAGGACGGCGGAAAAGCGTGCTTCCAATCCTTATGTCAGGGCTTTTGTGGGAGGCACCCTGGTTTTGATATTTACCCTTATTGCAGGTGACCAGACCTATAATGGTACCGGAATAAACATAATAAATGCTGCATTTACACCAGGCGGGGAGGTCTTCGTTGCGGCATTCATTCCTAAGATGATTTTTACTGTGGTATCTATAGCGGCAGGATATCGTGGCGGTGAGATAGTCCCGTCCTTTTGTATCGGCACATCCCTTGGAGTTTTTTTTGCCTGGATATTTGGAGCTTCCCCCAGTACCACTCTTTTGATGTCTGCCATTGGCATGGGAGCATTTTTCTGTGGCGTGACAAACTGTCCCATCACATCTTTCATTCTATTGATGGAACTGTTCGGTATGGAGGCGGCGCCGCTTTTTATCATAGCTGTCGCAGTGAGTTATACCATCTCAGGGTACTACGGTCTCTACAAGAGCCAAAAGATACTGTATTCAAAATACAAGTCCAACTACATAAACAAGCAGACGAAGTAGCAAATGATGAAAGAGGGTTGTGCGGACGACCTTTCGACAATGATAAACTAAGGAGGAATTATGCCGGAGGACAAAAAAAGAATGGAAGCGGGCCTCATCTATGACCCCGGAGTAGACGAGATCATGGACGAGCAGGGAAGGCTTTTGGAGAGGCTGTATGACTTTAACATGACCAGACCCTCGGAGATGGACAGGCGCAATGAGCTTTTAAAGGAGATGTTTGGAGCCATTGGAAAGGACTGCTATATTGAGCCGCCCCTTCACGCAAACTGGGGAGGAAAAAATGTCTTTTTTGGAGACAGGGTGTATGCCAACTTTGGACTGACCCTGGTGGATGACGGCAAGATATATGTGGGTGATGCGGTGCTTTTTGGCCCCAATGTAGTGGTGGCTACGGCAAACCATCCCATAGAACCCCGAACAAGGGAAAAGGCGCTGCAGTACAACAAGGACGTACACATCGGAAACAACGTCTGGATAGGAGCGGGCACAGTGATAGTGCCTGGGATCACCATAGGTGACAACTCTGTTATAGGTGCGGGTTCAGTGGTCACAAAGGATATACCGGAAAATGTAGTAGCCGTGGGAAACCCCTGCCGGGTACTAAGGGCAATAGGGGAGCACGACCGGGAATATTTTTACAAGGACGAAAAGATCGACTGGGACGAGGTGGAAAAATATCTGGATGCCGACTAAAATCATAATGCAAATAAATACGGGAAGTGATAAAATAAGATTAGTAAAGGGGTTAATTACGCTTAGACTTGAAAGGGGGGTGTGATATGGGTAAGCAGGTTCTTGTATCATTGGAGCGTGAGTTTGGCAGCGGCGGTCACAAGATCGCACAGGCTATTGCCCAGGAGTTCGGGCTGAAGTATTATTCCAGAAACATCCTTGAGGAGATCTTCAAGGACAAACCGGAGCATGCGGCCAAGATGGCAGAGTACGAGGAAAAGGGCTCACCGCTTCTGACGCGCCATGTGAGAGGCCATTCCAGCGACACATCGGAGACTCTTGCCAGGATGGAGTTTGATTTTATCCGTGAGAGGGCCGATGCGGGAGAGTCATTTGTAATAGTTGGCCGATGCGGAGGTATGGTACTTAGGGATTATCCCGGACTTATTACATACTTCGTGATGGCAGACATGTATGACAAGGTTATCCGGGTCTGTGACCGTGAGGGACTCACCGAACGCGAGGCCATGACCAGGATCGCCAGGATAGACCGGATGAGAAAAAAATTCCACGATCAGTATTGTGACTTCAGATGGGGTGATTCCAGGGCATATGATCTGTCGGTCAATATTTCCAGGCTGGGACTTGAGAATACCAGGGATGCCATGGTGGAGTACACCAGACACTGGATCGAGATGTTATAGAGGTATTTATGAGCTTATGTGATACCTGTGCCTACCTCGAGTATGACGAGGAGGACGAGGACTACTATTGCAGCGTGGATATGGACGAGGACGACTACGGAAGGATGGTAAGTGAGGGCTTTAAGACCTGCGTTTACTATCGTGATGGTGACGAATACAAGGTGGTCCGACATCAGATGTGATATATTGGCGGGATCCTTATGGATCCCGCTTTTTTTGTTCCCTTTTGACAAAATGAAAACGGATCCGAGGGGGAGCGCGGATCCGTTTTCTTTAAAAGTATGAAAAGAGGAGGGAAAATATAATTCCGGAGTTAATACTTTAAACTCCCGGGTCTTTTGTAAGTGATTCCATTCAACTCGGCGTAGGGGTCATGCTGGTAGGTCGCGGCGAATTCTTCTTCAAAGGATGGCTTGTCATCATGCTTTCTTGTCTTGGCCTTTTTTGCATTGCCCTTCGCCTTCTGGTCTTCCTTATTCGATTTATTCTTCATAACGACCGGCGCGATCATCATGGTAACGATTCCATTCATATCCATAACACCCACCAAGTTTCCTTTCTATTTATATTATCGGAAGAATTGTCAGATAATTTAGCTTTATATCAGAATTTTTTGAATTATTTTAAAAAGATACAAATTGGCTTATTTGGTTGTGGTGCATCATGTGGTTTTTATGTATAATACTTTCCGTTGAATGAAGATCCTTCGGGCGAAGCCCTCAGGATGACAGGGGAGGGCCGATCCCAAAACGAAGCCCTCAGGATGACAGGGGAGGGCCGATCCCAAAACGAAGCCCTCAGGATGACAGGGAGTGGCAGGGCCCTTCGGATGAAGCCCGCGACATGTCATTCTGAGCGTAGCGAAGAATCTTTTATAAATGAAAAGAGGAATGAAATGAGTGCAATAGCAGTTAAGGAAGTAAAGGAAAGAGTCATCGCCGACAATGATGCGGTGGCCCAAAAGGTAAGATCCGATCTGGGATCAAAGGGGGTTTTTCTGGTAAACCTCATGGCTTCCCCCGGTGCGGGAAAGACAACAACCTTGGTGCGTACCATAAATGCATTAAAGGATGAGTACCGGATCGGTGTTATGGAGGCTGATGTTGACTCCGTGGTTGATGCCGAGACCATAGAGCAGACCGGCGCAAAGGTGATCCAGCTCCATACCGGCGGTTCCTGCCACATGGATGCGGATATGACCATGCGTGGACTTGAGGCCTTGGGCTATGATGATCTGGATGTTGTGTTTTTGGAAAATGTGGGAAACCTGGTATGTCCTGCAGAGTTTGATGTGGGTGCAGCCAAGAAGGTTATGATACTTTCCGTTCCGGAAGGACATGACAAACCACTGAAGTATCCCCTGATGTTTTCCGTCAGCGACTGCCTTTTGATAAATAAGATCGATGCTGCAGAGGTGTTTGATTTTGATATGGAAAAATTAAAGGGTTACGTGGGAGACCTAAACCCTGATATGCCGGTTTTTCCCGTGTCATCTCTGAAGGGAGACGGCTACGACGAATGGATCGACTGGCTCAAGGAGGAAATAAAAAAATGGCAAGAGTAATAGAGCTTCATAAGAGCGTAACGGAGTCCAACGACCGCGATGCCGAGGAGCTGAGGAGAGAGCTTAAGGATAAGGGAATGCTTCTTATCAACCTTATGAGCTCGCCGGGCTCAGGCAAGACCACCCTTTTATCAAGAACCATACAGGATATGAATGATAATACGCCCATCGCTGTCTTAGAGGCTGATATCGAGTCCGATGTGGACGCAGTAAAGATCGAGGCGCTGGGGGCAAAAAGTGTCCAGGTACATACGGATGGCATGTGCCATATGGATGCGGGCATGACCAGGGCCGGTCTTATGGGGATGGACCTTACTGGAATCAGGATAGCTTTTTTGGAAAATGTAGGTAATCTTATCTGCCCGGCGGAGTTTGACACAGGGGCTCATAAGAATGTTATGATCCTGTCGGTGCCAGAGGGAGATGATAAGCCATTGAAGTATCCACTGATGTTTTCAATGTGTGATGCTCTGGTGATAACAAAGATGGACACAAAGGAGTTTTTCACCTTTGACCTTGACCTTTGTATAGAACATGTAAAAAAGCTCAACCCGGACATAGAGATCTTCCCGGTGTCGGCCAAGACCGGCGAGGGGATGGATGCCTGGGAGGAGTACTTAAAAAAGGAGGTATTTTAAGATGGCGATGCCAAAGCAGACAATAGAATTCAGATATGACACCCAGCTTCTTTTGGACTTTTATGTAGAGGAGGGTGAGGATGCCGATGATGTGGCTGATGATCTGACGGACGAGATCAGGGAGTATTTACTCTCTAATGTAAAGGGCGACTCCATGGTGATAGCCGGTGACAGCGGTGAGGATGATAATGGAGAAAAGGCCATCATCAAGCTTCACTATCACACCAATGAGCCCTGGGACGTGCTCTCTTACTGCCGCACGCACGGCGAGATCTATGATATCGTGGTGGAGGATATGGATCGCCAGTCCAGAGATCTGAAGGGCTGATATTTCGTTTTCAAACAACAGAAGATATGTTATAATTTTTCCCGGAGACTATGTCTCCGGGTTTTTTGTGGGAGAGAGATATGGGGAAAGCAGATCGTGTAGTTAAGATCATATTCAGTATAATATTGTTTTTTACGTTTTGCCTGGTTATATATGCTGTTACGGGTAAAAATGTATCCCATGAAGCATATATAGGGTCCTTTGAGGCGCAGGAGATTCCGGCTGGCTGGAACGTGGTCCATGAGGATGGCAGCTCCAGAGTCAATGTGACGCTCCCATACAAGCTTGATGCTAAAAAGGGACAGGTAGTGTCACTTACAGGCAAGCTGCCTGATAATATAAGGGATGGCATGCGGCTTTGTATGAGATCCACCATGCAGGAGATCACGGTATATATCGATGGCAAGGAGCGCGGCCATTACAGGCCGGGTCACAGCGATGATCCCGATGAGGTCATAGTCAGTGGCTATTTTCTGGTAGACCTTTACGGCTGAGGGTACCCGGATTTTGGTGGTGGACGATAATGAGATGAACCTGAAGGTGGTGGAGGGTATGCTAAAGCCTACCAAGATCCATGTGGTTGCAGTAGACAGCGGAAAGCGGGCAATAACCCAGGCTTCCTACAGGCATTTTGATCTGATACTCTTAGACCACATGATGCCGGATATGGATGGGGTGGAGACACTCCATAGGCTTAAAGCGATGTGTGAAAATGAGGACTTCCCCTGCAAGGATTCGCCCATATATGTCCTTACCGCCAACGCTATGTCGGGGATGAGGGAGAAGTTTTTGGCCGAGGGCTTTGACGGTTTTATTTCAAAGCCTGTGAGCACAAAGGAACTTTTTGAGGCAGTTCTTGGGGTTTTGCCGGAGGACAAGGTTGTGAAAAGATAGAGGGAATTATGGAGATAGGGATTTTAGAGGACGGTTCTTTAAGCGTCAGAAAAAAAGGTGACATATTCTGGAAGGTATACAAGCTTTTGCTTAGGGCGGAAAAGATCCATAAGAGTTTTACCAAGGCAAAAAAAGAAGAGCTTACGATCAAAGAGATAACAGAAAGATACAAGGATCCAAAGTATATTACTGCCGATGAGCCGGATGGGTCCGAGTTCAGGGATTACCCTGCCACGGCGGCGGGGCGGGATATTTTTTACCGCAGCATAGTCCGCGCCATGAGGCTGAATGATAAGTATGCACGTGAGGGCCGGCAGGGAAAGTTTGAGAGTACTCTGACAGATGCCCTGACCGTCTTTTTTGCGTCCTATGGTTTTGACGTCAAGTCACATTCGCCTATTACTGAGGACAGGAAGGCTTCAGCAAAGCGTGTGTACAGATCTGTTGCTGACAACTACTATAAGGAATATCTTAAGGCTTTCGGTCAGGAAAAGGAGAGCACACCGGTGCCCGTGGAAGAGGGATCATACCATTCTGTTCGTCTGGCACCTGCTCAGTTTCAGTCTTTTTTCAGCTATATCCCGGACAATTACCTGGGGCAGCTTAAAAACGGCTCCATGGATGCAACTGCTTACTATTTAAAGGAGAGTGATTCCCTGATCGGAGTGGTACTGACGGCTAACCACAACCCCTGGTTTGAGATAGTGTGGGTCTCCATGGCAGAAGATAGCCGTAACGAAGAAAGTGTATTATCCCTTTTGAACTGTGTGACAGAGGAGGCCAGAGCAAGGGGACAGTATGCGGGGGCGTTTTTTGAGATGCATGAAGGTACTGAAACTGATGCCATGAAGGAAATGGTGGCTCGGGCAGGCTATACCGTACATACCGAAAAGGACAATATGTATGAATACAAGCTGGCTGATTCCAAGCTGGAAAAGCCTCTTTTGGCGGCAGCGCAGAAGTTTAAATGTGTGTCTGTTGAGGCTGCGGGAGATGATATCCGCGAAAAAATCGAGACGAGGCTGTTCGATGAAAGAAGACCGGTTCCTGTGGCAATCCCCATTCCATGGAAGGATTACAGACAGGACTTAAGCTTTATATATATTGGAGAGAACGATGAAAATGCCGGCCTGATGCTGGTGTCTGAGATCGGAAATGCCATGGTGATAGAGCTTTTGTATGGCACGGATCCGGCGGTTATGGCGGCTTTGGTGGGTGCGGCTACACTGGATGCGCAAAAGGTACTGCCTATGGATAAGACTGTTTTGGTTCCCATAGTCAACGATCTGACGCGTCCTCTCATCGAAAAGCTGGCGCCAAACGCAAAAAGGGGTACGATATCCCAGGCAATAAGATGGTTTTAGTTGACGTAAGGGGTGTTTGCAAATATAATTAAGGTGTATGTGTGCGCCTTTGAATAAGGCATGACTAAAAAAGAATTACGGAGGAAATGAAATGGCAGGAAAGAATCCTAACTATCCGCTTCGCCCCGATTATGTGGACGTTAGCGGACCTTTTAAACAGGGGATAGCTGATCTGGGCAAGCTGATCACGGATCGTATTCCCATTAAGCTTGGCATGAAGAAGGTCACTGCAGATGACCCTGAGTACTGGGCTGTTCGTATTTTAGTAGATGATGATGAAGACCTGGCCAAATGGGTCATTAAAAACTTCGGTGCTATCAGAAAGCCCAAGACATTTGCTCAGCTCAAGGCTTCATCCGGTCTTTCGGACGAGGAACTTACCAAAAAGCTGGAATTCATCTCTTATACAGGACTTGTTGAGTGGAACTATGAGAACCTGGATGGCCAGAACCCCAATCATGAGAAGCGCTGGGTGCTTCCTATGTTCGTTCCCGGATCCGGTGAGTTCTCCAATATGAACCTGGAGCTTATCGATAAGCATCCGGAGCTGGGTATGTTCTTTGAGCATATGACACGTCTTCCTTTGGAGAAGGTTACTCCCATGGTACCTCCGGGAGGTGCCGGCATCGGCATGCATGTTATTGCTGTGGAGAAGGAAGTTGAGATGAGCAACGACTCCATCGATGTGGAGCATATTTCACACTGGATGGATAAGTATGAAGGCAAGTATGCCGCTTCTCCCTGCTCATGCCGACGCAGCCGCATGACCTATGATGAGGGCTGTGCAGATGATTACCATGATTGGTGTATCGCCATGGGTGATATGGCCGATTATGTGGTGGAGACCCACAAGGGTGGCCGCTATATCTCAAAGGAAGAGGCTTATGAGATATTCAAAAAGGGTGAGGAGAACGGTTTTGTTCACCAGATCACTAATATCGATGGCGAGGAAAAGATCTTTGCTATTTGTAACTGTAATGTGAATGTATGCTACGCTCTCCGTACGTCACAGCTTTTCAACACTCCCAATATGTCACGTTCTGCTTATGTTGCACATGTGGAGAAGGAAAAATGTGTGGCCTGCGCTCGCTGCGTAGAGGTATGTCCTGCCGGAGCTCTTACCCTTGGTCAGAAGCTCTGCAAGAAGGACGGCTCCGAGGTGGTATATCCCAAGCAGATGCTTCCTACTGAAAAGAAATGGTCCGAGGCTGACTGGAACTGGGATTACCGTGACACCAACCGTATCGAGTCTCATGAGTCAGGTACCGCTCCATGTAAGACAGCCTGTCCTGCTCATATTGCCATCCAGGGATATCTGAAGCTGGCGGCTCAGGGCAAGTACACAGAGGCTCTTGCTCTTATCAAGAAGAACAATCCCCTTCCTGCTGTCTGCGGTCATATCTGTAACCGTCGCTGCGAGGATGCATGTACACGTGGCACGGTGGATCAGGCTATTGCTATCGATGAAGTTAAGAAGTTTTTGGCAATGCGTGATCTTGACGCATCTACCCGTTACATTCCGAAGAAGGTCATCCCCAGAGTTCAGGGTGATTTCTCCGATACCAAGGTGGCCATCATCGGTGCCGGCCCTGCAGGGCTTTCATGTGCATTCTATCTTGCAGAAAAGGGATATAAGCCCACAATCTTCGAGAAGAACGAAAAGCCCGGCGGTATGCTTGTGTATGGTATTCCTTCATATAAGCTGGAGAAGGATGTTATTGCGGCAGAGATCGACATCATCAAGGAGATGGGAGTTGAGATCAAATGCGGAGTAGACGTTGGTAAGGACATTACTCTTGACGAGCTGCGTTCACAGGGCTACAAGGCGTTTTACATTGCCATCGGATGCCAGGGCGGCCGCAAGGTGGGCGTGCCCGGTGAGGATGCTCCCCAGGTTACTACTGCGGTTGACTTCCTACGTGAGGTCAATGCCAATGAGAAGTATGATATCCTGGGCGATACCGTCGTAGTTGGTGGTGGTAATGTTGCCATCGACTGCTCGCGCGACGCTGTACGTGTAGGCTCTCCCAAGGTTACCCAGGTTTCACTGGAGACCAGGGATATCATGCCTGCCTCAGACGAGGAGATCGAAGAGGCTGAGGAAGATGGCATCACCTTCCATGGTGGCTGGGGTCCCAAGGAGATTGGGTTGGATGCTTCTGGCAACGTGGCCAGTATCACCTTTAAGAAGTGCACACAGGTCAAGGATGCCGATGGCAGGTTCAACCCTCAGTATGATGAGAATGATACCATGACCATAGAGTGTAAGCACGTGGTATTGGCAGTAGGCCAGGCAATTGTTTGGGGCGATCTTTTGGCAGGCTCCAAGGTTGAGCTGGGTCGTGGCAACGGTGCTGTGGCAGACCCTGTTACATATCAGACG
>CAMOFS010000030.1 GCA_946613735.1 uncultured Lachnospiraceae bacterium
ACGTATATGAGCTTTTCACATCTTTCACCGGATATCCTGTCGGTGGCACTTATCAAAAATACTGTATCCTCGGTTATATTATTAAGACTGATGCTGCTGCCGGATACACTGCCTCCGTTATTTTTGATCACATATCCGTATTTTCCCGTGTTTTCATCAAAATGCTTTTCGGTCTCAAATACCTCCAGGTCACAGGCGGCTTCATAGGTCTTTTCATAAAAGGGCTCCGTGCTTATGACCCTGTGTTTATTTACAGAGATGTTTGAAAGCCTGACATCCCCTTCCCTGTAGTGGGTATCATCACTGTTATCATCCAGTCCGCCTGATTCTTCATCTATGTGTGAGATCCCATCAAGGGCTATTTCAAGGTCACCTGTATCTGCGTCATTTTCAAAGTACTTTACCGTCTCGCTTTCCGTATACTCCACACCTTCGGGGTTTAGTATCTTATGATCCCCGCTTCTTTGCCCCATAAAAGCTTCACTCAGGGAATCACTTCCGGTTATCTTGATATCCACGGATGGGAAGAAAAACTGATTCTTTGCATTATCTACCGTGCCTGCTTTTCCGTTTTTTATGGTTGGGTCAGGATCCACATACCAGTTTGTAGGACTTCCTTTTTCTGTATTTCTTACTATGCTGTTGTTGGCACTGTTGCTGTAGTCATAATGCTCCACCGAGGAATCCAACACTTCCTTAGTACCATAAAAATACCAGTCCAAACTGCTCATACCATTTCGAGAAAGCTTAACCAGTGATCTTCCGTAATATACCCTTTTGCCCGGAGATCCCAGCTCGCCCGGCCTTCCTCCTAGAGCGGGAGTATCAGCCCCTCCCGCGCTTTCTCCTGCGATATAGGTTCCTCTGGTCTCGGTATTGTCGTCATCCTCCCATTTATTGCTTACGGGATCAAGCCTAAGCCCCCTGTTGTCGGAATACTCCCAGGAATAATCATCCAGGGGTTTTTCAACAAGAGTGCTGTATGCCGTCTTGCCCCTCTGCCATTCCAGCTTTGCCTGCCTGATATCCACCAGGGCATAGCGTGTGTATTTGTTGTTTGCAGCGGGATATCTGGGATATGTATCCCAGGCCGTCTTACAAAAGGAATAGCAGGTGGAATCTGTCTGATAAGTACTGGGATTGTCCGGATTGACATAAGGATATCTGCGATTGTGGCTGTAGCCACCATAGTTAACATATCCATCCGCATTGGAAAAAGAGTAGCAGTAATAGAATTCACCACCTCCCGCATATCCGTTATCGATCCACTTTTCAAACATACCACTGGTAACTCCGGACTCCGAAGGAAGACTGCTCCTGGTCTCATAGTAATAGCAGCCCTCATTATTCACAGCTGAGTTACTGGCGCCGCCCAGATAGCCTCTCCAAGTCTGCTGCTGGGTTCCCGAATGCTTTTCGGCTCCGGAAAAGATCCTAACATCCATATCCGGATCGTCCTTTTGCGAAAGAGTGTCCCTGATCATATCCGATAGCCACTCATAGTCGGTGTTCAGGTAATGTGGGTCTTTAAATAAAAGGTTATCGATATAATACCTGGGCGGCCTGGCATTTCCTTCACTGTCCTTAGTTCCAAACTTAAGTCCCGCCTTATCCTTTGACAGGTCAAAGGGGCGCGACGGATCAGCCAGGGGATCCGTGTGCTCCTGCACCCTGCTTTTTTCCACATTCTGATAAGGTGTCTGGTTTTTGATGGAGATCTCACCCTCCATGTTTTTGTCTTCACCATATTCCGGTGCCACACCAAAGCCCCGGATCGTGACACCGTTTTGGTAATCAACTCCATTTTTCCATACGCAGTAATATTCATCCGAAAGCTTCAGAAAACGACCGTAGGTGTCCGTTTTGTGAGTATTCTCATTTTTCAGCTCGTACTTGTCATAGCATACATATTTTTCACCGTTGATGTAACAAACATCCTTTATATCCACTATCTCATCATCCCGGTCATTGCCACCGGCTGCATACACTCCCACTCCGGCAAAGCTTGCGGCAAAGACACAGGCTGCCACAAGCCCCGAGAGCATCCTCTTTAAAGTCCTCATATCTTAGTTCTCCCCTCTGTTTTGAAATGCCTTGTCCAGTTCAGTTTTGTATTCCCTTTGTACCCTCCACAGTGAATCCTCCAAAAGAGTATCCACCGATCCTTCGTCTATAAATCTGTAGTAGAAAGCTGATCTTTTAAAGCCACTGTTTACATCATCTTTTTTCTTTAATACCATAGGATGGTCGCCGGATAGCACGGTGACCTTTACTGGGTAGACACTGTGATTGCCAGCCATATCCCAGGCTTCATAGTCCACAGTCACGCTCCCCATGTCTCCCAGATTCTTAAACCTGTTTAAAAAATCATCCTCATCAATGTCACATATCCTTATGCTGATGTCCCCATACTCGTCCTCAGCATCACTCTTTTCGTGTCGTCCATCCCCAGACTGTATTCGCTCCATGAGCATATCTTTTAAGCTTCTTTCCACATCCCCCTCCAGTATCTCCACATTTTTTACACAAAGATAGGGCGCTTCGTCCCAGACGGAATACATATGGATGTTAAAAAACATCCCATCATCGGTGTAATCCGCACCAAAGACAGCTATACTGTCAGAAAGAAACCTGAGTCTGAAAAGCCTCCTGTCATTTTCCTTTATGTGCCTGTCATCATCTATGGCTATGTCCCCCGAAAGGCGCATATCCCCGTCCTCATCACGGACATAAAGGTGCGTCATGGGATCCGTCTCCTCTGCATTCCTGTATGTTATGCCCACATCGGTAGGACACCATCCCATGTGTCTGTATCGAATAATTCCATCCTTTGCCCCGTAGTTGATATCATCAAAAACCGTCTCCACGGCCTTTACCAGATAGTCAGGCTTATCATCATCCGGCCCGGTGTTTCCCCGTATTATGTTTTCACTGTGCACGCCATCAAGACTTGGATATACCTGGTAGGACAGCTCTTCTTTTTGAGGCAGTCTGTAATTACTGTGGTATGTCATCGCCATGGAAGCGTCCAGCACGGGATAAAAGGTAAAGTCATTGGGCATGGACATGATCTCATCATCCGGATAGACCCGCAGGCTCCCGTCGGGTCTTAAGGACCATCCCAACAAAGCCAGGCTTTTGTCCACGTTTTTACCGTAAAGAGTGGCTGTTATGCTCCTTTTTGTCGGAAATATAAGTGGTTCCATCCAGTAAAAGCTATACTCCGGATCCTCCATAGAAAGCTCTACATCAGTGATATTACTGTTAAGGTCAAAAGATGCCCTTAGGCATTCCGAAAGAACCACTGTCCCGAGCTGTCCGTTGTAGAGCTTACCATCCTCATCATAGCCTGCACCGGCACGAAATGCCGGAGGATGGAGGTTGTCTTTGGGATGCGTATAGGTGACCTCGTCATTTTCTTCTGACAGATAACCAGATGCATCCCTGCCCTCCTCATTTCTGACATCCGTATCAGGCACCTCATCAAAGGCAGGCACAAAACGTGAGGCGATATCCCTGGTGTCAAGGCTGAGTATCTCATTGTCCGGAGTATCATAAGTGACCCTGATAAGCTCCCTTCCCAGCCCACGATCTGTATCAAATAGAAGAATGGAGCCTATCCGTTTTTTCCCTGTAAGTACTCCGTCCACCTCAATGATCCTTCCCTGCGCAAGGAGAATGGCATTTTTATTACCGTCCACGGAAAGTCCGGGGGCACCGGAGATCATAAGTCTCCCATCCTGGAATATCCCCACCTTGTTGTCGTATAGCTCTCCACCGGACAGGAAAAAGCTGCCCTGGTTGATTATCCCCTGGTCACAGTCGGATATATCTCCTGATGTCATGTGAAATGTACCATCGGCGGAATTGAATATTCCTCTTTTATACCACCTGGTGGCGCTTATGCTCCCACCGTCAAGGGATACCTCTGCACCGTAGGCATTGCCTATCCCTCCTGCACAATCATAGATGGTACAGTTTTCTACCCTTATCCTGCTGCCCGTACAATCAGCAGGGGATCTCCAGTTGCCCACGTACACTCCAAAGCCGTCGCAGTCGCTGATCCTGCATTCCGAAAGGAAGGTGTTACCGGAAAAGCATTCGATACCGGTACCTCCCGCATCAGAGTCCTTACCTTCACTTCTGCTGTTATGGGATCCAAAGACCTCACAGTTTTTTAAGGTAAGGTCTGCCCCGTTATTTGTAATACACGCGGATCCTACTCCTGTTCCCCTGTCCACATTACATATCTTTTGATTCCCGTTAAGCTTCAGATCGCTTATGTAGACGGTACCGGCCACAGCGTAAAGTATATCCATGTTTTCGCCACAATTCGTAAGTGTATGCTCCTCGCCAAAAATGGTAACATCGTGGTCGATCCTTACCTGTTCAAAGGCATCCATATTTCTTCTTATGCTAAAGGAAGCCCCATCCCCTACGGCTGATGTTACAAAGCTGTTTTTAGACGCTGCCGAAGCAAGGGTGGGATAATAATCATAGTACTCATCTATCCGGGTATAGTAGTATGTGTAGGGACCCTCACTGCTGTATCGTGTCATACTACAGCTTGTGTGATCACTGTAGCTGTATTCGATGCTGTCAGCTCCCGATACATTTTTTATCTCATCCCTTATGACATAGTACTTGTAATAGTGGCAGTCACCGTCCCACCATGAGTCGGCGCATACCGTAGCCAAAACGCCGATATCCGCATCTGCCCTGATGGAAAAAGAGCATAGTAGTACTATGAGTGCCAGAATAAAAGCACCCGGCCTTATTTTTATAAGTTCCATATTTCCTCTCCTGCTTAGTCCTTTTCGTATTCTGCTATAAAGATGATCTCTCCATACAGACTGCTGTCAAAGGCCAGCTGTCTGCTTCCCACCCTATCCTCACTGCAGTCCTCATAAGGCAGGCTGCTGCCGTCATCCTTCAAAAGAACCCACCGCCTAAAGCTGTACATGTCGCATTCATCCTTTGATATGGGAATAGCCAATACCGGCGGTTTCTCGGGGAGCCTGATCTTCTCACCCGACTGAAGCTCCATACTTCTGTATAGCTTCTCATACCCAAAAGTATAGGTGGATGATATATCCGGTGTAATATCAGGCAGGTAAAAGCTTATCGGTATCATGGGCCGCATTGCCTCTCTCTCTAGGATACATGTCTTTTCCGTCTTTAAGGAATGAGTCTGATCTCCGATCCCGTGATAGCTTTCCGAGACATTTACGGAGAGCAGGCCCTTTTTTAGATCCATACCTTTGACGTAAACACTGATATCCGCTTTTTCACCAAGCCTGTCTTTTATCATTTCTTCCATTTCACTTTTAATTGACGTCTCATCCGTCTCTACCCGGGCTGCACTTCCCATTTTTTCCTGAAGGATTTCCTCTGTAACCGAGGATGCCGCATCATCAAGCTTCCTGGCTCTGGCAGTATGGTCTCCCATGGACAAAACCGGTATGGAAAAAAACAACACCATCAGCATGGCGCAAACTGAAAAAATAAGTTGCTTCATGTCATGCCCTCACGCTCACAAGATATACTCCTGTCGTGGAGTTTCCCTTGCCGTCTGCAGCGGCAACCATAAGGGAATAGTATCCCTCCCTCGGGAAGCAGAGACGTTGACCCTCATCCCTGCATATCTCAGTGGTGATGTCCTCCTTTCCGGAATCATAGGTCTCCATTGCCATATTCCCACGACCGTCATCCGTCTCGATTTCCGAAAGATCGTCAAGCAGCATGGCCCTGGTCACCCTTAGGGTGTAGCCCTTTGGAATGTCAAAAACCTCAGATACACTGTACTCCCTGTTTGCGAAAACACTATTGACGGCACAGGGCTCCGGCAGATCCTTCCGGGTTGTCTCCACCATGCCCTTTGCACTTACCTTGTCGATGGCACCGGACTCTCCCGCATACCCGGCTGCAAAGGTCATAAGCCTATCGGACATCAGGCTTTGGGGCGAAAACACCATGGTTGCAAACAAACCCAAAAGGGCTATGGTTGCCATAGCTTCCAAGATCGCCACCCCGTACTCCTCCATTATCTGTTTCATATGCTCCTCCTTTATCCCCCTTTTTTTGCTCCATATTTGTCCTTGATTCAAAAGAGTTCAGATGTCACATGAAAGGTGTGACTGACCCCAAAGACCGGCACACGGTAAACATAAGAAACATCTGTGATCCCATAGCATTCCCCTGTCTTTTCGTCCGTATATACACTGACATCCAGGCCGTAATTTCTTTTTTGGGCCTCCAACTTGCAGTAAGCGATCACATCCTCATTGAAATAAGATGCCCTCACCCTGTTGGTCACCGAGGTGGCAAAGCTGTCTGCATTTGCGGCATCTATGGACGCAAAAAACAAAGACAGTCCCGCTACCATCAGCACAAGTAAAAAGAATATCCCAGAAAAAGTCTTGAATATAGTATCCATATTTCCTCCTAAAAGCTTCCTCCCATGTAAACTGCCAACAGCAAAAGCATATCCACACACAGCTTCACCCCGGCAGTTATCTGAGGTGCCAAAAAGAGCCCATACATACCGGCCACTGCATCCTCATTTTTCATCCTCTCCGCGCGGTCCAAAAGCCGCTGATTCCTCCTGATGATATCTGCTATCTGTACCCTGGCATCTCCGCCGCTGCCCTCAGAAATGGAATAGAGCATCTTCATAGCTGAGTGGATCTCAGGGAGAGTATACTCCTTTAAAAATGAGATATAGGGCTCTATGCTATCAGGTGATCCCTTCAGCCCGTCTATGAGTTCCTTAAGTGCGGGCTTTAAAACCTCCGGTGCCCCGTCATAGCTTTTATACAGGGATACCTGAACGTTCTCCGTCTGCATCAAAAGGGAAAGCTGCATCAGCCAGTACGGGAATTCCTTTTCTATCTCCTTTGTGACATACTTTTTCATCACTCTGTGGTTAAGCTTTTCCCACGGCCTTTTGGGAACCTCATCCCTGAGTCTTTCATATTCCTTAGCATAGTGCTCTCCGTCTGAGTGCACGCTTTCCACATATCCGGAGGTAAGTGATACATCGGCTCTGTAAAAAATGAAAAAGTCGAGTATAAGCACTCCCACAGTTACGGCCTGTGCCACCGGCATGGATGACAGATCCAGATTCAGCTTTGCCGAAAGAAGATAGATCATCAGGCACAACAGAAGTGATACCATGATGGATAAAAAGATATCCCTACGCTTCTTTTTCTTTTCCTGCTGAAGCTCATAGACCCGGTCTGCCCACATACGCCTTGCCTCCAGCAAAAGCTGGACCGACTCTCCGTATTCGCCACCGAGATTCTCAGTCTGAAGAGCAAAGTGATGCAGGATCTTGAGCATATCATTGGGATATGCCTTTTCGATCATGCCAAGCCCTTCCTCCTCCACGCTTATGTCATCATAAGTATGTAGTATAAATTCCCTTGCCCTTTTTATGGTCTCATTCATCTCTCCTTCGCCGAAAAGCTGTCTTACATCCTCTAAGCTGGCTAAGACCTTTTTTGTCTTTAAAAAGGAGTATAAAAACTGCTCCATGTAAATATTCAGATCCGAAAACCTGCGCTGGTGGCGTTCGTTTTTTGCAGAATTGATCATAAAAAACGGAAGGAAAAAAAGCCCTGCGATGCAAAGGATTATCTGGGCCACCACCCCTAATGAAAATATGCGTCCCAAAATTATCATTCCCGCAAATACCGCGACATACTGCGCTCCCGATCTTTTTACCGAAAACACATATCCGTACTTTTTCAGTTCATCAGATAAAACCTTCTCCTTCAATTCCTAACCTCCCACTGCGCTTTTTAAGCCTACTCCCGCCAGGGATCTTGACAATCTCAGATTGATGCTTCTTTCTTTTGGCTCTTCGTATGAAAATGGATCCTCTATACCTGCCCGATCCATCTTGATCCTTACATCCTCAGGCAGCTTTTCGTTTATTAAACGTCCGTCGTCCACCATCATGGTGGTATTGTTTTTGCCGTCACGTCTGTCAAAAAAGCATACCTGGTCTATGAATCGCCTTACTACCCTCTCATTGTTTTCATCAGTAACCTCGCGCCTTCTTATCATCACGGCAACATTGATAAAGCTGTATATATCATTTTCCATCCTGCCTTCGTCCCTTGTCTGTCCCGCCATGTTCACCATCCGGTCAGGCACCTTCCTTACGTCGTCAGTATGAAGGGTCGTCATCCCCCTGACCCCCGTTGAAAAGCCCTCCACCAGGTAGATCACCTCTTTTGACCTGGTCTCGGACACCATCATCCACTTGGGATTGAGCCTGAGACAGGTCTTGATGGCCCTGGTGTAGTCCATCTGCTCCCCCACCTTAAGCTCCACGCAGTCCTTGTCCGGATTGATGGCGCTGTAATGCCACTCCGGAGTATCCTCTATGGTGATCACTCTTTCGTTGGGCGGTATAAAGGATGAAAAAAACTTAGCACACTCTGTCTTTCCTGCCGCAGGCTCGCCGCAGAAGACAAGGTTCATCCTCGCCTTGACACAGTTTTTAAGCAGGTTTATAACTTCAGGTTTTGCGTAGCCGCTCATTATCATATCCTCCTCATTAAGCCTTACATAAGGCAGTGATTTTCTTATGCATATTGCCCTGCCATTTATGGCAGCCGACTCATGGACCACTGTGATCCTGAGTCTGTCAGTCTCAGCCTCCAGCACAGGCTCAGCCTTGTTAAAGGGCCGACTAACCGTATTGGCCACACGTTTTGAAAACTGCTCCAAAAATGACTGAGATATCACACAATCACCTGCCCGGGTGCGCTCGTTTTTGGCACTGGTGATCCACACCTCCGGTGGCATGCCCGGTACATCCACATCGGTTATGGAATCGTCTGCGATATACTCGTACAGCGGTCCGAAGTAGGCTTTTGTCTCTTCAATGCTTAATTGCTGTGACATGGTCTGCTCTCCCTTTTTTGTTGATCATTTCCATCTTAACTCCCTCACTGCACGGTTCCTGCTGCGGCCTGGGATGCCGCCTGTACCGCTGCATTACCACCGGAGACTGATATCCCGGCTGCCGAATTTGCTGACGAAAAGAAATTTCCGATCAGCTGTGAAAATGCTCCTCCCACCACACTGCTCCCATCATGGCCGATAAGGAAAGTGATGAGCGTGATAAGAGTGATGATGGCCACAACGGTAATAAGCGCCGGGCCATACTCCTTTAATATGTCTTGCATAGACTCTCTCCTCCTTTACTTTTAGATCCTTCGACTCCGCCCTTCGGGCTCCGCTCAGGATGACAGTTGTCATTCTGAGGCCCTCCCCGCTGTCATTCTGAGGCCCTCCCCGCTGTCATTCTGAGGCCCTCCCCGCTGTCATTCTGAACCCCTCCCCACTGTCATTCTGAGTCTCTCCCCACTGTCATTCTGAGCGAAGCGAAGAATCTTTACCTGTGCACGACACTCGCAGAAAAACCCCGCGGAATTTTTCTACGGCGTCCATGCTTTTTAACTTGTCAAGTTTCAAGAGCTCTTATAGTTGGAATTCCCTGGCGACTCGCCATCATAAGACTGATCAGTGTCTTATGCGTCCCCCTGATCGGTGGAACTGATATGATTTTAAATCCATGAAATTGAAAAGTCCAGTTAATAATTATTAACAATTTATAACAAAATCGGCCCTTTTCTTAATAATTATTAAAAAAAGTTAATAATTATTAAATAGTTTGTTATATTTAGAAAGTACGTTCTCACCCCCATCCTCATTTTCCAAATTTAAAACAGAAAAACCAGCCACCGTAGTGACTGGTTCTAAAATACAAACAGACAGGACTGCCTGAACAGCAGTCCTTAATAATCTTAATATAACATCTTTCTACACTGTACTACCTGTCATCGACTGCGCCTGTTCTGCAAAAAGCTTGTTAAGGTAGCTTTCATC
>CAMOFS010000031.1 GCA_946613735.1 uncultured Lachnospiraceae bacterium
AGTAGAGAGAGGACGAGACTGATTTTAACCTGTCCATCCCGACGAATTATACCGTTGCCTTGGTATAATTCGTCTCAAGAGGCGGACAGGAGGAGATAACAAAGTCCAAGTATGGGCTCCATTCAAGGGAGTAACACTCAATTACTCCCTTGATTTGTTCTCGCTATATTTCTCTATAGCAATATATCGAACATTGGTATTGTATACCTTAAATTATATTCAGATAAACCAACAGAAAAGAAGAATCTTAAGAAACTTTATTAAAAGTTTGGAATAACACTGGCTTAATCGGTCAACGTTTTTTTATTTTTTTTCTTTTGGAAGGGGGATAACCCTTGATGTTAAGATTCCGCAATATGATGACAAACAAAGGATGCTATAAAGAAAGCAAGGGATTTGTTTGATGAAAAAATAGACTTAAGCAACGGTTTAGTATTTCGTAGTTGTTTTTGTTACACTGCAAATGGTACGGAGAAGAGACTCGATGGACTATTAGGCCAGACAGCACAAATAATTGTTGATATTGCAGTGTCGGTATTATAGAATATAGTAGATTTTACAAAGGAGAGGGGCAAAACATACCGATGAAAAATATCTCCGATAAAGATAGAAATTTGACTCTGCTATTGGATATAGAAAAATGTCAAAACGAGGGAGATGAGGATTTTGTATCAACAAGTGTTGTTCAAAATGCCAGAATAATGGTTGATGGCCTGATCAGACAACCGATGATATTTAGGACATTCAGGAACAGCCTACAAATGGAATTTGAACTCGAGGATAAAAGTTATCTTGAATTTGAGGTGTTTGATGACAGGGTCACATGTATGCTGGTACCTGAAAGAAAGTATGAAAAAGCGGTATTTCCAAAGGTTACCCTGGATGATATTGAAGGCATGAATAAGATTGTAGGGGAGTTTTGTGGATTGGTGTAATGTAGTGTTTTACGATGAGGATATTGGTTGGAAATGGATCATGAAAGCAGCTTCAACAGAATATACAACGTAATCTCCGGACCCATGATGCTGATATCGCTTATATTAGGGCTGGCAGGATTCTTATATGCAGGGCATTCATTTTCGGATGCCCTGTATGGTGCTATAAAGCTATTTGGCCTGAATATGAGTTATGATGATCATAACATCATGATAGAGATAGCCAAGTGGCTTTCGCCCATATCCTTGTCGACGGCGATTTTCACGCAAGCCAGGCCGCTTTATATGTGGCTGAGGGATGGTATCGTTTTCGGACTTGCAGGTCAGCGTACCATTATCTATAGCGATAACTATGCCGGTAAAGCACTGTTTTATGACCTGAAATCAAAGGGTGTTATGAGAGAGGGTATTTGTCTTTTGTCAGAAAAAGCAAATAGATCTATCATAATAATGTCTGATGATGAGAAGGGACTGGAGATATACAGACGCTTAAAAGAAATGGATGCCAAGAGTATCTATCTTTGCCAGTACTCCATGGAACCGGCGCTTTTGCCGTCCTGGGGAGATACAGTGATCTCCAATATAAATGATGTTATAGCAGCGTATTTTTGGAGAAAAGAGTTCTTCCGTGGAGAAGAAGAAAATAGGATCGATCCCATTGCGTGGTATGAAGGGGAAAAGCACATTTTTGATAATGACCCAAAGCGTGTTTTTAACATTGTGATTATGGATTACAATGCTCTGGGGAAAAGGCTTCTGTATAAAGGGCTTCTTATGAATATCTTTTCCCCCGATCAGAGCATCCATTATCACGTGTTGGATGAAAAAAAAGAACATAAGCTTTTTAAGGACGAGATAAAACAGGCTGAGAGTTTGAATGGCGATAAAGTGAAGTTTTATTCTAATAGCAAAAAGCTTTTTCCAGTATTAATGAACCGGATGCGATAATACTAACAAATGATGTGGATCCGGCTGTGATCCAGAATCTTTTGTATTCCACTGAGAGCACTAAAATATATTACTATGACAGGATGGATATTGATCTGAGGGCAGGCTTTTCTGTAGATAATGTCCACTCAAAGGAGAGCCTGGATGAATGTCCGAAAAAATGCTCTTGCTATGACAGACTATTCGGGTATGGGAGCGATAAGGAGATCCTAAGAGAAAAGTATATTCTAAGTAGTTCTCTTATTGAAAACGCAAAGCGGCTTAACCGTGTATTAAAGTCCGAAAAATATAATTGGGGATATGATAATAGCATGAAGGAAACCATTGATGAGGAATGGCGGAAGCTGTCCGGTTTTAAGAAGGGCTCAAGAGTGAATGCTATGGATTACTTTGAGATAGGAGCCATGGTTGCATCCTGGGATAAGAACTGGAGTGATGATCAGCTGGCGGAAATGGAGCATACCAGGTGGGCCAGGTATTATTATCTGAATCATTGGAATTGTGGGGAGAAAGATGATGCTTCTAAAAGGACGCATAATTATCTAAAGGCGTATAGAGATCTTTCAGAAGAAGACCGTCAAAAGGCAAAAAAGATGGTAGAACTATGGCGGCAGGAAAAAAGCGATAGGATGGAGCATACAGGAGCCGGTCGATGAGTAAAAAAACTGAGAGTTCAAGATTAAACTTTTTATACATATACCATGTGCTTCAAATAAATACGGATGAGGAGCATCCCATGGGAGTACAGGATATCACGGATGAGATAAATCGCAGGTATATAAGCCGATCCCAGGATGGCTACTGTATCAGTGCTGATACGGTCAAACGGATCTTGGAAGTTGTGACGCAGGAAATATTTCCCGATAGTTTTTACAATGATGAAAAAAAACACGACTATGGCTTTGAGATAGTGGCGGTAGTCATGCAGTATGGTTCCTATGTGGCTTATGATCCAGAACAGCATCGTAACCAGAAAAAATACTATTACATGGAGCATGATTTTTCGACATCCGAGGTGCGTACCCTTATAGATGCTGTGGAAACATACAGTTATTTTAGTGAAGAAGAGGTAACGGATCTGATCAATAAGCTTATCCGTCTGCGTCCAAAATCCTTTGGACTAAGGCAATTTAAAGATCCATCATATTTATTGCGCGAAGAAGATTCCATCGTGCTTATGAATATTGATATGCTTAATGAGATTATCCGTCGCAATCACCGGGCATCCATAGAGTATTGCAATTACGATATCAATAAAAAGCTTGTGACCCGGCCGGGATATCCAAGTGAGATTGAACCACTTAAGCTTATCTGGTCAAATGGATACTATTATCTGATTGCATATAATCCCAAATATGATGATCTGACAAACTTTAGACTGGATCGGATACGTGAGATCGAAGAAATAGAACGTGTGGCAGATCATAAGCTCAGTGATTTTGAAACAGTAAGATATCGCCTGGAGCATCCTGTAATGTATGCCGGCGAGACAGACCAATTTGTGATGCTGTGCCGACAGACGGATAAGAATAACATGATCGATCTGATTCTGGACACCTTTGGACGTGATTCTACTATCAGATATGCAGAAAAAAAGGAGATAGCAGAGCATATTGTTGATGGTAATGAAACAGATGATAGATGGATCCATGCTAGGGTAAAGGCTACACCGGGTGGCGCAGAGCTCTGGGCTACTCAGTACGGGAGGGATGTGATGATAATTTCCCCAGTGTCCTCGGCTGACAGGGTAAGAGAAAATCTGGAAATCGCACTGAAAAGGTATCCATAGTAATAATGGAAAAAATGGCAACTGCGCAATATTGCGTGGTTGCTTTTGTTATACTCCGAAATGTAATGGAAATAGTGTCCTGAAAGGAGTATGGCATGGAAAACACAAGAGATATCAGGGATTATATTATAGACACACCGGATGAAATGATGGAGGAGATAGTTGTAAAAAAGACCGCACCCAAAAAAAGAGTAAGCTATAAGGTGATCATCCAGAGTGGATGTGATTTTGTGGTGGAGCGCAGGGAAAACAATAATTCGAAAAGATTGGTTGTGCTCGTAAGCCAGAAGCAGTTCTATATCGAGTCAGATTCCAGTATCATAAAGAAGCTGACTCACATTAATCTATGGGAGTTTTTACGTGATCTTCCTAAGGACGGTATCAGGCTGGATGAGGTATCCTGGCTTCCGGTGCTTCTTCCTAAAAAGATAGATTTTTCTAATCGTCTTATGGATATGTTGTCTGATGACAGTATGGTGGAGTTTTTACAAAAGGAGATAGCATTTGTCCCTATGAGCTATTATACGCGTTGTCCGGAAACTAATAGTGATATTTTCCACATGAACGGTATCATCTGTAACGATGGGGGTTACGGAAATTTACCCGGTCTTCTTTCCGGGAAAAAGTCGTCACCCTTTTTTGAGATAGATACATATGGTCCGGGAACTCCGGGAGTGGGACCTGGACATTTACCCATGCCGGGAGTGGGACCTGGACATTTACCCATGCCTGGTATGGTCCAGGGGATCCCACCTATGAACGGGCAGATGGCGGTAAATTCATTTTATGTATTTAAAAATCCTGGTTCAGCTTATACTCCGAGAATAAAACAGCCTGAATTTACAGGCGGGATTTTTAATGACCAAAATGATGATGACGATGAGGGGTATAACCATTCGGAGAATTATGCCAGAAGATATATTGGCATGAAAAGCTGGGAAAAGGTTTTGTATGGCACAATGGTTTTGTATTCAAGATCACCCGGCTTATACAAGGATATGATAAGACTGGTGCTTAGAAGATATGGGTGTAATGTGAAAAATGCGTTTGAAGAAAGGCTGCTAAAAAGGGATTCTCCGGAAAACTTTATGATGCGCAGCTTTCAGTCGTTCATCCTGTTAAGGGTCGTTTTCGGCCCAGAGTGGGGTATCAGGGCAATGGAGCGCTTTTTAGACAGCAGCATCCGACAGGTCCTGCCATATGAGTTTTTAGTACATCTTATGTTCAAGGTAAAGATACGGATCCCCTTTAGCTCTGAGGAGTGCTATAAAGACCGGGAATTGGCGTGGAATTTCAAGGCAGATAAATTCCTTCAGTATCTTTTTGTTACTTCCTTTGATGAGGGATATGGGGATGATATGGAGGGCTTTATTTCCAGGTGGGAAAATGTCCTGATATATCAAAAGTTGTTGTATGGAAAAGTGAATGAAAAGTATCCTGAGAATCTCGCTACTCTGGAACATAAGATGGCCTTTGACATCAGAAGGAACAAGGATGCAGTATATCAGAGGATGTGGGCTGAAAGGGCAATAGAGAGCGAGAAGCTGGAGTACGAAGGCGATGAGTACAGGATCATAACAGCAAAGAGCAATCAGGATCTCATTGAAGAAAGCTTCCGCCAGCATAACTGTGTGGATGGATATGAAGGCAATGTTTTAAGTGGTAGGTGTACGATCCTATTCATGAGATTTACAGATCCTAAGATGCAGGACAAGTCAGTTCTTACCATAGAGGTTACCAACGAAGGTGTAATCAATCAGGTCAAGGGCTCCTGTAATCGCGCTCCCAGAATGAAGGAACTAAACTTTGTAAAAGAGTGGGCTGATGAAAAGAAGTTGAAGTTAGACGAGGACGAGGTTATGTTGATGGAGTGGTAAATTGATTTGCTGTCAGTTACTATCGCCGCCCGGAGTGGAGAAGCGTAGTGCGTAGTCGAATTGGAATACTGTGTATTATTGCAGATAACGAGATTTTGTGCTATCATAACTATTTAGTTTAACAAGGTAATGCAAAGAAGAGAGAGGTTCGTTATGGAAAAATTAAAGGTCGGAATTTTAGGTGGAACAGGAATGGTAGGGCAGAGGTTCATCTCGTTATTGGAGAACCACCCCTGGTTTGAAGTGACCACCATCGCGGCGTCACCCAGAAGTGCAGGAAAGCGCTATGAGGAGTGCGTCAGCGGCAGATGGAAGATGGACACACCCATTCCCGAGGCTGTAAAAAATATAGTTGTTAAAAATGTTAACGAGGTAGAGGCAGTGGCCTCAGAGGTAGACTTTGTTTTCTCCGCTGTGGATATGACAAAAGAGGAGATCAAAGCCATTGAGGAGGAGTACGCAAAGACCGAGACTCCCGTGGTATCCAACAATTCAGCTCACCGTTGGACGCCTGATGTTCCCATGGTGGTTCCCGAGATCAATCCTGAGCACATGGATGTGATCCAGTACCAGAGGAAGAGATTGGGTACTACCCGCGGTTTTATCGCAGTCAAGCCCAACTGCTCCATCCAGTCATACACACCTGTGTTGAACGCATGGAAGAAGGCAGGCTTTGAGCCCTATGAGGCAGTGGTATCCACCTATCAGGCTATCTCAGGTGCAGGCAAGACCTTTGCTGACTGGCCTGAGATGGAGGGCAATATCATCCCCTACATCGGCGGCGAGGAGGAAAAGAGTGAGAAGGAGCCTCTGCGTATCTGGGGTCATATCGAAAACGGAGTTATCGTTCCCGCAGACGATATCAGGATCACCAGCCAGTGCATCAGGGTACCCATTCTAAACGGTCATACTGCCACAGCTTTCGTAAAGCTTAGGAAAAAAGCTACAAAAGAGGAGCTTATCGAGGCCATGACTTCCTTTAGCGGACGTCCCCAGGAGCTTAAGCTTCCCTCGGCACCGGAGCATTTTATCCAGTATCTGACTGATGACAACAGACCTCAGGTGAAGCTGGATGTTGACTTCGAGCGCGGCATGGGTGTATCCATCGGACGCTTAAGAGAGGACTCCATCTATGACTGGAAGTTCGTAGGACTTTCCCACAACACAGTGCGCGGAGCAGCAGGCGGTGCGGTACTCTGTGCAGAGCTTCTGACAGCAGAAAAGTATATTGAGAAGAAGTAACGAATTGTTGAGAAGAGATTCTTCGCTACGCTCAGAATGACATATTATATGTGCCCAGAATGACATCCTCCCCTGTCATCCTGAGGAGCGAAGCGACGAAGGATCTTATGAGTGACAAAGGGTTCTATAGGGATGTCCTGAATGATTGGAGATGCAGGATTATGAAAAAAATCTTTTCATTTTTACTTGGCTTAATACTGGTGCTGGGCATGATCCCCACAGGGATGGCTGAGGCTAAGACTACAGCCACGGACGCTGCCCTCAATACCACTGTGACGGTAAAGCTTTCCAACAACGGTGATTCCAAGATGTACAAGTTCACCACAAAGGAGGCCGGCCGTATCACCATCGATGTGGCCACCACGGCCCAGGGTGACAACTACACCATCACTACCACACTTAAGGACAGTGACGGTAAGGTTGTGGTGGATCCCCAGACCGGATCTGCCTACAGCATGCCCTCCTATGGCGCAGCTGCCGGTGAGACCTTTTATCTTATAGTGGAGCCCGGCTATCGTGGATGGGATACATCCTTTAAGATCATCTTTGGCTTTTCCACCACCCAAAACTGGGAGACGGAGAACAACGACACCTCTGAAAAGGCAGATGCCATCGCTTCAAATACCGATTACTATGGAAGTATCTCTAAGGCTGCGGATGTGGACTTTTACAAATTCCGCGTATCAAATGCTGCCAAGATAAAGCTTACCTTCGGCCCAGCAGTCATAGACGGACAGAGCAGGAGCTGGGATGTGGATCTCTACAATGAAAAGGGCGAGAGTCTGGACTGCTTTGATACCGGCTCCAAGAACAGTATCACTGTGAATCTCAAAAAGGGACTTTACTATATACGTGTGGCCGGCCAGAGTGTCACTGCCGATGACGGTACCGTGACAAATGCTGTGGGAGGAGATTACTGCTTCTCTTTTAAGAAGGGATCCCTCAAGGTCAAAAAGCCCACGGTCACCCAGGTGAAGATGTACGGCGAAGAGTCCTGGCTTTATGATAACTATGCTACTGCTGTGGTATCCATAAAAAATGGTGGTGCCATAGATGGATATACCATGAGGATAAGCAGGTCATCCAATATGAAGTCCGGGACCAAAAAGAAGAATTACAGTATTTCCGCCAGCAACGGAGTGACAGGCAAAAAGATCAGATCCAATATCAGGATGGGCATCTATCCCGCCTACTATGTGCAGGTGAGGGGATATGTGAAGGATGCCTTTGGCAGCAGGATCTACGGGAAGTATTCCAATATCAAGTCAGGCAGCCTGTCAGCGAGAGAATATAATAAATTAAAATAAGATCCTTCGGGCTGCGCCCTCAGGATGACAGGAGGCTGCGCCCTCGGGATGACAGGAGGCTGCGCCCTCAGGATGACAGGAGGCTGTGCCTTCAGGATGACAGGAGGCTGCATTATATGTCATTCTGAGCGAAGCGAAGAATCTTTTAAAAAGGAGAATTAACATGTCATTACAATATGTTAGCACCAGAAATAAGAACATCACGGCTACCGCTTCGGAGGCCATCCTTCAGGGACTGGCGGACGACGGAGGGCTCTTTGTCCCTACCGAGATCCCCAAGCTGGATGTAAGCCTTGAGACACTTTCAGGCTATTCCTACCAGAGAGTGGCCTACGAGGTAATGAAGCTTTTCCTTACTGATTTTACCGAGGAGGAGCTGAAGGGATGTATAGATGCAGCCTATGATAAAAAGTTTGACACTCCGGTCATAGCACCTCTTAAAAAGGAGGCCGGTGTGTACTATCTGGAGCTTTTCCACGGTGCCACAATAGCCTTCAAGGATATGGCCCTTTCCATCCTGCCTCATCTTATGACTACGGCAGCTAAGAAAAACGACGTTAAGGAAGAGATAGTCATCCTTACCGCTACCTCTGGGGATACGGGCAAGGCCGCCCTGGCGGGCTTTGCGGATGTGCCCGGTACTCGTATCGTGGTATTCTATCCCAAGGACGGGGTCAGCCCCATCCAGGAAAAGCAGATGGTCACCCAAAAGGGAGACAACACCAGGGTCATAGCCATCCGCGGCAATTTTGATCAGGCCCAGACCGGGGTCAAGCAGATCTTCGGTGATGACGCCCTTAAGGCAGAGCTTAAGGACAGAGGCTTTATCCTATCCTCAGCCAACTCCATCAATATAGGCCGCCTGGTGCCACAGATCTGCTACTATGTATATGCTTATACCAGACTTATCGCTGAGGACGTTATCAAGCCCGGCGATACCGTGGATGTTACAGTTCCCACCGGCAATTTCGGCAATATCCTTGCCTGCTTCTATGCAAAGCAGATGGGACTTCCCGTAGGAAAGCTGGTCTGCGCATCCAACGAGAACAAGGTGCTTTACGATTTCTTCGGCTCCGGTGTATATGACAAGAACCGTGAGTTTGTACTGACCACCTCACCCTCCATGGATATTTTGATCTCCAGTAATCTTGAGAGACTTATTTACCATATCACGGGGGATGATGATAAAAAAACAGCCAGCTTCATGGAACAGCTTTCAAAAACAGGAAAGTATGAGATCACCGATGAGATGAGAGGACGCCTTACCGACTTTTATGGCGGCTTTGCCAATGAAAGTGCTACCGCTGAAGAGATAAGCCGCGTGTACCACGCCAGCGGATACGTCATTGACACGCATACCGCGGTTGCGTCGGCAGTAAGCCTAAAGTACAGGGAGGGCAGCAGTGCAAAGAGTCCCATGATCATAGCCTCCACGGCCAGCCCCTATAAGTTCACCAGATACGTGCTGGAGGCACTGGCAAAAACTGAGGATATCGGAAGACTCAATGACAAGTCCGATCTGGAGCTTACCAAAAAGCTGGAGTCCATTTCGGGTGTAGAGATACCCGCCGCGGTAAAGGAGCTTTTTGATGCACCGGTGCTTCATGACATTGTTTGTGATGTGGATGGTATGCCAAAAGAGGTAAAGGAGTTCCTGAAATAAGATCCTTCGGACTTCGTCCTCAGGATGACAGGAATAGGGTGTCATTCTGAGTGAGGGCAGGGTGTCATTCTGAGCGAAGGCAGGGTGTCATTCTGAG
>CAMOFS010000032.1 GCA_946613735.1 uncultured Lachnospiraceae bacterium
CAAGACAGGCGATAGCCGAGGCAAAAGCAGATCATGAAGTCTTTGTGGCCGGTGATCTGACTATGACGGGAGAGCAGCTTGCCCCCTTGGGCGACCTTGGCTTTGAGGAACTTGTTGACATCTATAAGGAGCAGGTGCGCATCATCCTAGATGAGGGAGTGGATCTTTTCATTGTAGAGACCATGATGTCTCTGCAGGAGTGCAGGGCTGCGCTTTTAGCCATCAGAGAGCTGGATGAGGATATCCCCGTGATGATCAGCCTCACCTATAATGAGGATGGCAGGACCCTTTACGGTACGCCTCCTGAGGTGGCCATGGTGACGTTGCAGTCCATGGGGGCTGATGTTGTAGGCCTCAATTGTTCTACGGGGCCTGACTCCATGCTTCCCCTGGTAGAAGCGATGGCTGAGGTCGCCACCATACCCATTTTGGCAAAGCCCAATGCAGGTCTTCCGGAGCTTATCGACGGCGAGACCCAGTACAGGATGACTCCACAGGAGTTTTCCGACGCCTGTGGGCGCCTTATAGAGGCAGGAGTCTCGGTAATAGGCGGATGCTGCGGTACCACTCCGGAGCACATAGCTCAGCTGATACGTGATCATAAAAACGACAGCTTAAATAAGCACATCAATAATAAACGAAGGATAATCACATCTGAGAGAAGGTCTGTTGAGTTTGTGGTAGGCGGACCCTTTATCATTATCGGCGAGAGGATCAATCCCACGGGTAAAAAAGCCCTAAAAGAGGAACTTACCAAGGGATCTTTGGATATGGTATGTGATTTTGCCCGTGCCCAGGAGGCTGACGGGGCTGCCGTTTTGGATGTCAATTTCGGCATGAACGGCATAGATGAGAAGGACACCATGGTCCGGGCCGTAAATGAGCTGATCTTTACCACGGATCTTCCGCTCTGTATCGATTCCAGCTTCCCTGATGTAGTGGAAGCCGCATTGAGGATCTATCCCGGACGAGCCCTTATCAATTCCATCTCGGGCGAGGATAAGATGCATGAGCTTTTGCCCATAGCAAAAAAATATGGAGCCATGTTTATTTTGCTTCCTCTTAATTCCACCGGCCTGCCAAAGGATAACGCAGAAAAGCACGCAAATATAGATATGGTACTAAGTGAGGCTTCAAAACATGGCCTTTCCATAGATGACTGTATAGTGGATGTTTTGGTATCTACGGTGGGAGCGGATGAGGATGCGGCCTATAAGTGCTTTGAGACAGCATCCTATTGTAAAAATGACCTTAAGGTGCCTACCACCTGCGGTCTTTCCAATATTTCCTTTGGACTGCCCCAGAGGACCTTTATCAATACAGCGTTTTTATCCATAGCTTTGTCACAGGGACTGACCTCGGCCATATCCAATCCGGGGCAGGAGCTGCTCAAATATACTGCTTTTGCATCAGATCTGTTGCTAAAGAAAAGTGGCTCAGTTGAAAGGTATATCAACAACGTCCCAGGATCGGATGTTGTCTTTGGTAGAGCAGATAAAAATGCCCCTAAAACAGGATCAGGTGCGGCTGAAAACAGTGAAGCAAAAAAGGCACCTGATAACGGAGATGTGAGCGGCAGCTTTTCCGATATTGCCATGTGTGTTATTAACGGTGAGTCCTCAAAAATAGAGGGTTTGGTAAAAAAAGCGCTTGATGGTGGAGCCGTACCCGGTGAGCTTATTGACAGCGAGCTCATCCCTGCCATCAATGAAGTAGGAGCAAGGTATGAAGCCAAGCGATTTTTCCTTCCTCAGCTCATTGCCGGAGCCAATGCCATGAAGGCTGCCATGGATATCATTGAACCTCTTTTGGTAAGAGACGACAGCGAGATGCGTGAGACCATAGTAGTAGCCACGGTGGAGGGAGATATCCATGATATTGGTAAGAATCTTGTAGTTTTGATGCTTAAAAACTACGGATATAATGTCATGGACCTGGGTAAGGATGTGCCAGCATCCGTCATAGTGGATGCCGCCATGGAAAATGATGCGGCTGTAATCGGGCTTTCGGCACTTATGACCACCACCATGCTTAAGATGAAGGAGGTCGTCGAGGAAGCCAGGGCGCGGGGGTGCAGTTCAAAGATCGTTATCGGAGGCGCCTGTATAACGCAAAGCTTCGCTGACGAGATAGGTGCCGATGGCTATTCGGAGGATGCAGCAGGCTGTGTCAAGCTGGTCCAAAGGCTGCTTTCTTAGTTTTATAATTTTACAAAGGGTAGAAGTTGTTTTATGCTGCATGTATCTATCGGATAAATATCTGTTTTTCCGTTAGATAGTTGCATCGAGAGTGGATATATGGTATAATGGACATGTAAAGGCACAATATATGGAAAAGATCCTTCGTTACGTTCAGGATGACAAATTAAACACTCAGGATACAATAAACGTTAGGCTAACAAATCTTATTATGAAATGATCGCTTAGGATAACAATTTTTAGGAGCTGCTACTGATGGGTAAAGATTCAGAATTCTACAAAGAAAAAAACAAAAAACAAAAACTGCGTCTGCGGGAACTTCTGTCGCGATTACCGGGCTTTGCCAAGGACTTCATTTATTCTAAGGAAGTCACCAGCCAGACATCTACGCTTATTTCATATTGTTATGACCTGATCACCTTCTTTGAGTTTATTAAGGACAATAACCCATCATATGCCGATACAGACATCGATAAAATGCGCTTGGAGGTCCTTGACCAGCTTACCTCCGAAGACATAATCGAATTCCAGCGTTATCTGGAGCTCAATGTTGATAACGATCACTTCCATGAAAATGGCAAAAAAGCCATAGCCAGGAAAATGTCCCCCTTACGCGGGCTTTTCACATATCATTATGCCCGTAAAAACATCAAGGACGACCCGATGGTCCTGGTGCCTTTACCCAAGGTAAAAAAAGACAAAAATATTGTCAGAATGAACGCTTATGAGGTTCGAAGCGTCTTAGATGCCATACGTCAAGGAAACGAACAAATGTCCGAGAGACAGAAAAAATATTGTCTAAAGACGCAGCAAAGGGATCTGGCGATCCTTACATTGATGCTTAATACAGGAATCCGCGTTTCCGAGTGTAATGGCTTGGATCTTCAGGATGTTGATTTACGAGCCAACACGCTTACCATAGTCAGAAAAGGTGGCGGGCAGGACTTTTTATACTTCGGTGATGCAGTACACGAGGCCTTACAGGACTATATTGAGGGTGAACGCACCGGAGTGACTCCCATTCAGGGCCATGAGAAAGCTCTTTTTTACTCCCTTCAGGGTAAGCGTATCAGTGTGGATGCCATTGAAAATCTGGTCAAAAAATATGCCAGGCTGGCTGTTCCATCCAAAAAGATCACTCCGCATAAGCTGCGCTCCACCTACGGTACTGCTCTTTATCGTGAAACAGGAGACATCCGCCTTGTGGCGGATGTCTTGGGACACGAAAACGTCAATACTACCATCAATTACTATGCAGCCATCGAGGATGAACACAAACAGCAGGCAGCCAACGCAGTAAAATATGATGAGAACTAATGCGGCTGCCAATGCTCTAAATAAGATGAAAACTAGTTCTGCTGTCCAAATTGGGGAACATAAGGGTATTTTTTCTCTCGCTCAATCAGCTGATCGAGCGCTCCCTTCATGGCCTTCTTATCTACAGAATTAAGGGCTTTTTCGAATTCTTCCAAAAGTTCTTTCTCTTCGGGCAAATAATCCGAATAGTTCGCCCGAATGGCTTCTATGGATTGACTCAAGCCGTGATAGTCTTCCTTTTCAAGCTTTTCTGGCATGGTGTTCACTTCACCGTATATATTAACTCTAAGCTCTTTTCTAAAAGCATTCCATTTTCCATAGCTTACGAATTCATTCATCTTTTTTCCGAAGAGATCTTGGAATAAGTAGGTCTTTTGAGCCATGTCTCTTTTTTTGTCTTCCTCTATGCCATAAAGCCTGTCCTTCAGCTGATCCCATTCCTCATCGCCTTCAAGCAATAACGGATCCTTTGGAGGATCACTTTCCCTGGCCTCCTTATCCAGCTTTTGCATATTTAGTATTACCTGCTGTACACCCTTAAGCCTGTCTTTGCAGGCATTTCTCTCGGCCTCGTTTAAAAGCCCTCCAAGTGCAGAATCTATCATTGAAGGTGTAATGCCAAGTATTGTTTCGGCAAATTGCTTGTCCAGTCCCAAAAGTAGAATATTGTGATCTTCATCCTCTATGTTTTTTAAGCTGCTTGATACCGAGGCAAGTTTATTTACATCGTATTGTTTTGTAAGTATCTGATTATAGGTAAGACAACCGAAAGCAGCGTCATTATCTATACCGCAGATACTCTTTAACTCCATTTTTCCATCTTCCACTTCTACCTGTCCCAAGAAGTTGGAAATATTCCTGTCAACCTGACCGCAGATGATATCGAAAACCTGCAGTGTAAGGACCTGCTTTAAAGCAAGGGATGAAACAGAAGCTGTTTTGCCTAATACTTCAGCACTACTGTATTTTTCCTCGATATTTACACCCTTAACCTCGTCCATCCTCAGCCCATCTACCGACTTGCCATTTACAGTCAGCTTAGCCTGCTCGCTTTTCATGATAATATCTGATACGCCGAAAAGATCCGCCATGACGGATGTGGCTACATTTCTTTTTGAGATCTCTTCTCCGGGAGCAATATGGGCTATCTTGGCCGTAAGAGTCTTTGTATTAAGCTTTCTAAATTCATCGTATATCTCTATGAAAAGCTTCTTTTCGTCTTCTGTATATTTATTCGTATGTTCATTGTTTGCCCTCAACGTTGAACTGGAAACGTCAGTAGGGTTACCTTGAATATCCCTTTTCATCATGATAGGGATCATATCTTTAAGAACCTTAAGCTTGTCTGTAAGATACTGTATGCGCAATTTTTTGGCTTCTTTTGTCTCAGCATCAAGTAGGCTGTCATCAGTACCCAAAAGCTCTTTAAGCTCTGCCTGGTAGCCTGCACCCATGTGGGCTATCATGGCCTTATGATCCAATGCTACATTTACATCACTGCCCTTAAAGAAATATTTTTGTCCATTTTCCTTGTATACCAAAAGCTGGGATGAGGTGCTGACAAGCTTTTGGCTGTCTTCCATCTCGACACCGTCCTGTTTGTCCACCAATGTCTGTCGGTGGGCCTCGGTAACTATAGATCCCCAGGTGACAGGAGCATCGCCATCATGGTGCTGCTTTTTTACAACCTCAGCATTGAACTCCATCATGTTCTTGTCTTCGTATAGATGGTCTAAAAGACGACGAACCAGTTCATACCTGGCCTTACCCCTGGCGGTTTTGGGATCCTTTTTTTCCAGATATCGGTTGCAGGCAGCAATTGCCTCATCATAGACGCCGGTCATCTGCTTGAGATCATTGTCGTAATTGCTAAAATCAACCTCCTGCTGGATCATGGATGAAAGAGCATACGTAAACTGTATGACCTCAGTCATCTCTTCGGAATTTTCACGCTTCCAATCGATAGACTTTTTTCTGTCATAATCATGCTTTGCGACACGATCGATCATCTCTGAATAGTCCAAAACAGGCGTCTCGATCTCTACCGGCTCTGCGGAAGCCTCCGTCATCTCCGGAAAAAGAAAATCTGGGGAGGTAATATCCGCCTCACGGGTCTTTTGTTTGGACTGAAAGGCTACTTCTTCGACTGTTTTTTGCTTGCTTTTCCCTACTTCACTCATAGTTTTCTCTCTCCCTGCCATACCGGCTTCATATTGGCATCCGCGTTCATGGCTTTTATTGCGGACATGGTTTGATCGCTGTAACAGGTAATATAACAAAAAGCATCAGAAAGATGGCTTTGTTTAACTGTTTTAGCGGTAGCTGCCAGCATCATAATGATCCCCTTTTGAACGTCAGAACCCATGCATCTGCAAAACTTCAGTGCAAAACCACCGTCAGGCCGTTTGGTCATCAGCAAAAGACCATCACTATCGCCGGAATGATACATCATACTCAGCTTAAAGGAATAGTCATCGGAGTTGATGTCACTGTCTATGCCTATAGCCTTTAACTGCTTTGCTCCAAAGGCCTGAAGAACCCTTGTCACCTCAGTTTTCGGAGCCTTTGAAAGAGGCATCACCGCATCGCTGTCGGGAACCGATAAAAGCTTATCTGTGATCAGATCACCCATGGTTGCAACGACAACAGGCGGCTTGCCTTTGCTTTCCTTAAAGCCCATCTTTAAGAAATAAGGCTTAAGCTCGTTTACCGTAACATGGTTTAAGCTTACAGTCAGCTTTTTTATCCCTAAGGCCGAAAGCGTCCTGTTCATTTCCATAAAAAGAGACCAGGCATTGGCCTGTCCACGTTCATCACCGGGAACAAAAATATAGGTGATCACAGCCTCATGGCTTTTTTTTGAGCTGCCATCATAAAACTGCAAAAAACCGGCGGTATAGTGTTCATCTCCTGCCAAGATAACCTCACCGAGAGTATGAAAACCAGGCTTTCCTATCTTACTTAAGATAAAACCCGGCACATATTCCGCAAAAACAGGCGCGTATTCTTTTGTTATCTCATAGACGATCATATCTCTCCCCTTGAACGTATTATAAGCTAAGATTATTCAAAAGCCGCATAAAATATTCCGGCAAAGGTGCCTCAAATTCCATATATTCTCCAGTGGTCGGATGGACAAATCCCAGTACCATGGCATGCAGTGTCTGGCCTTGAAGCTTAAAAGGACACTTTCTCGGCCCATATACCTCATCTCCCAAAAGAGGATGGCCGATGGATGCCATATGCACCCTTATCTGGTGGGTACGACCTGTTTCCAGTTCAAATTCCACGTAGGAATACTCCCCACTGTGTGAAAGCAGCCTGTAATTGGTAACGGCCGGCTTACCGTTTTTTTCATTGATGGCCATACGCTTGCGATCCTTTGGATCACGACCTATAGCTCCCTCAATACGTCCGGACTCAGGCAAACTGCCGCCTGACACGATGCCCCTATACCTTCTTGTGACAGAATGCTCGGCAATTTGTGACGCTAAAAAAACGTGCGAATTGTCATTTTTACAAATCACCAGAGCGCCGGTAGTATCCCTGTCGATCCTGTGGACGATCCCGGGACGAAGAGCCCCATTAATGCCTGACAGAGAATCTCTGCAGTGAAACATGACTGCATTGACCAATGTGTCGTCAAAATGGCCGTTTGCAGGGTGTACGACCATACCCTTAGGCTTATTCACTATCAAAACATCATTATCCTCATAGAGGATATCTATGGGTATATCCCTGGGCTCGATGTTGATGATCTTAGGCTCCGGCTTGTTGAAGCATATTTCATCATCCACAGAAACCGTAAAGCTAGGCTTTTTTATATCACCGTTTACAGTCACTTCTCCATCTGTTATCAGCTTTTTGATATGAGTCCTGGTATATTCGGTGCAGGAGGCCAAAAAAGCATCCAGTCGATCTCCGTCGTTTTGAAGTTCAACAGTAATCGTGATCAACGGCCACTCCTTTTAAATATCCGTGACATATCCTCGTCATTATAATAAAACAAAATCAGGACTATTATCAATGCCATACTTACAGTAACATAAATGTCTGCCACATTAAAGACCGGAAAATCGATCAGCACAAAATAAATAAAATCAACCACATAGTGGTAAAACAGTCTGTCGTAGAAATTGCCAAGGGCTCCCGAAAGCAAGAATACCAGACAATAAAAGAAAGGATCAAATCTCTTTTCTGCAGGAGTCTTAAGCATTACATATACTATGAACACACACATAACAACTGTAATGATCAAAAAGAACAGTATCTTGCCGGTCATAATAGAAAAAGCTGCACCGGTATTCTCGATATAGTGAAGCTCCAAAACTCTGGAAATCAGAACTATGTCAAAGCCCTGAGAAAGAGTTTTTGCCGCCCATATCTTGCTCAAGCGGTCAAAAATCGTAAGGATTAATATCAAAACCAATCCGTTTACCAGTCGTTTTCGTGATGTCTTTTCCATTTTGCCTCCTCTTATAAGATCCTTTGCAACGCTTCGGTTGACAATTTTGGCATTATATGACTAATGGCAGTCTTAAAATCTTCATCATTGAAATCCATATAGGTATCGGCTTTGCCTACCTCGTCCAATATCACAAACTTTATCTTGCCGGCATCAGCCTTCTTGTCCGATCTCATGGCTTCAATAATATCTTCTATAGAAAAACTCATTATTTCGTCGGGTATGTCCGATGGAAGGTCGTATTTATCCAAAACTTCCTTAAGATCTGTAATATCATCCCCGGATATCGATGAAACATCCGTCAGACTTTTTGAAAGGTGCATGGCCGCTATCATTCCTATGGCCACGCATTGACCGTGAAAGAGCCTAAAACCGGAAAGCTTTTCTACGGCATGACCAACTGTATGACCAAAGTTGAGATAAGCTCTTATGCCGTGTTCCTTGGGATCCTCCTCCACTACGCGTTTTTTACATAAGACAGAGGTCTCTACCATATTAAATATGTCTTCTTGTGAAAGGCTGTCAATGGATGCGGCAGTATCTTTTAGCCATAAATAGAACTGCCTGTCCATTATCATACCATATTTTATCACTTCACCCATCCCACATGCCAGCTGACTCTTGGGCAGGGACTTTAGAGTGCTGAGGTTGATATAGACAAGCTTTGGCATATAAAATGCACCAACCATATTTTTATATTGTAAAAAATCCACTCCGGTCTTTCCGCCGATGCTGCTGTCCACCTGTGACAAGAGTGTGGTAGGTATCTGAATAAAGTCGATGCCCCGAAGATATGTGGCTGCAGCAAAGCCGCACATGTCACCCACAACTCCTCCACCAAGAGCAATAAGCAGATCATTGCGAGAAAAATGGTTTCTGATTAAATGTTCATATAAACTTTCGATGATGGATAATTGCTTGTTTTCCTCCCCTGAAGGCATCACATAGGTTATAACTACATTATATTCGGACGACAAAATATCGACTAGCTCATCCAAATATAGCTTCGACACATTATCATCAGTGAAAATGCAGTTTTTATCATACTTTTGAGGTTTAATAGAATTTATATTTTCAACCAGTTCGTCAAAGTTATCGTTAATTATAATATTATAGCTAAACTTATTTTCATAGGCAATCGGTATCTTTTTTTTCATCATTCATACCCTTTATAAAAATATCAGGTGATAGCCAATTGACTCTCACCTGATCAAACTAACCTCTAATATAGTATCATACCAATAATAGTTTCCTAAAAACCTGTCTGTATACCGGAGAAATCAAAGGCATTCATGATCTCTGTGATGTCTCCGGAAATATCTACACCACTGGGGGTGACCAGAAAAATGAAGTTGGTAACCTTTTGGAGATTACCGTCTATGGCGTAGCAGGCTCCTGACACAAAATCAATGATACGCTGAGCCAAAGCAAGATCCAGGCCCTCCATATTGAGGACAACTGTGCGGTCTGCTAAAAGTGTCTCTGAAATATCCCTTGCATCTTCAAAGGCAGAAGGCTTTACAACAATGACCTCCATGCCCGCAACGTTCTTTTTATTGCCCCTGACAGGAGTAAAACGTGAAATATTGGCCTTGGGCTTGGCAGGTGCGGGACTGGCATCTGCTTTTTTAACGAAAAGAGACTTTTTAGATTCTTCTTCCTCTTCTAATTCCTCATCCTCGTCATAATCCTCGTCATAATCTCCGTCGCCGAGTCTCATGGCATCAAGCATTTTGTCAAAAACGCCCATAATTAGCTCTCCTTTGCTATCATATGTTGTAATTGCGTTCGCCGAAGATACCGGTGCCTACACGCACCATGGTGGCGCCCTCTTCTATGGCAACCA
>CAMOFS010000033.1 GCA_946613735.1 uncultured Lachnospiraceae bacterium
CAATTCAAAAAATGAAGACGAAATCGCAAAAAGTGGACTTTTACGCAGGGAGAGTGTGCTAAAACCCGAGGATTTTGTTGCTTTTAGAGCTAACTACGAGCCAAAGAGCACGAATCTTTCCGATACAGCCAAAGAGCTTAACATCATGCCTGACAGTTTTGTTTTTGTGGATGACAATCCGGCTGAAAGGGCAATAGTGGAGGGCTCAATACCGGGAGTTGCAGTACCCGATATTGGTGTTCCCGAGGAATATATGGGTATTCTCGACCGATCCGGCTTTTTTGAACAGACCATCCGCTCGGCGGATGATGCGCGCCGGGTACAGATGTACCGTGAGAATCAAATGCGTGACAGCTTAAAGGCAAATTTTTCTGACTACCGGGATTATCTTAAGTCCCTAAGGATGACGGCTGAAATAAAAGCTTTTTCAAGCGAAAATTTCTCCCGCATCTCCCAGCTTACCAACAAAAGTAACCAGTTTAACCTGACCACCAAAAGATGCACAGTAGGCGATATAGAGTCATTTGCATCGGATGACAGGTTCATCACACTTTCCGGAGCCCTTTCGGACAGGTTCGGTGACAATGGTATAGTAAGCCTCATCGTGGCAGAGTCAGATGGAAAGGGAGCGCTTGATATCAGGCTTTGGCTCATGAGCTGCAGGGTTTTAAAGCGGGATATGGAATATGCCATGATGGATGCGCTCTGCACCCGGGCTATGAATAATAAGCTAAACCTGATCAGGGGATATTATTATCCCACGAAAAAGAACGGGATGGTAAAAGAGTTTTACGGGAACATGGGCTTTAGTCTGGTCTCATGTGATGAAGAGCAAAATACGGTATGGGAATATGAAATACCAAAGGACAGGACTTTTAGCCAGGATGTAATTGATGTCTTATAAGATTTTTTTGAAAAACAGAAATGCCCTGATGGGAGCGGCTATGATCTGGATCATGCTGTTTCACGCAGAGCTTCATACCGGGATCGAATGGCTGGATACCTTTTGCTCCCTGGGATTTGCCGGAACAGACATCTTTTTCTTTTTATCGGGTGTCGGGATCTATCTGTCGCTTTCTAACAGTGATGGACTTCTCTCATATTATAAAAAGCGCTTTGTCCGCATCATGCCCATGTACTGGTGCTTTATCGTCTTCTGGATCGCATTTCGGTTTTATATTGATAAAATGACGTGGCCGGCTGCATTTTTAAATGTTTTGGGTATAGAGGCTGTGTTTGATATACAGATGGCCTTTAACTGGTATATCTCTTTTCTTCTGATCTTTTATATCATTGCGCCCCTTATCCGCATTTTTATTGATATCGCAAAGGCGCCGGGTACCATTGCACTCATGTGTCTGCTTTTGTACCTGGGCTATGCTGTTATAGAAAACTCTAACGTTATGATAGGTTTTGCCAGGCTCCCCGTGTTCATCATGGGAATGTTCTTTGGGAAAAAAATGGCTGACGAGCCTGATGGTTCATTTTCTGCTGCAAAGGTCATAGTCCTTGCTCTTTTGATCCCGGTGGGCTGTGCTCTGACGCTTGGGTTCAAAGAAGACTTTATGTGGGGCTGGCATACCGGCATGTCCTGGTATCCACTGCTTTTGTCCACTCCGGGACTGTGTCTGGTGCAAGCCCTGATATTTGAACATTTGCCTGCTGCCATAAGTGGAGCTTTTTCTTTTGTAGGCCGGCATACCCTTTCAATCTACATGATACATCTGTTTTTCTACGAGATTTATAACCAGCTTCTGGTGGTTCCGGAGGTTTTGGAGACAAAGCTGTGGCACTATCCCATTATCTGGGTACTCGTGGCAGCAGGCTGCATGCTTTTGGAGGCAACCTGTGGCCTTATTACAAAAAGTCGGGCAGAAAAGCCCTCCGGAGGTATTGAGTGAAGGATAAAAAGGAAAAAAACTACGGCATATGCCTGATGCGGATCTTTTTTGTGTTCATGGTTGTCTGCTTTCACTTCCATGCAAACTGGGACAGCTATCCTGAGGTTTATATTTTTCTTCGGGAGCTGGCTGTGCCGGTGTTTTTGGTAATTGCCTTTTTTCTGGGCGAGCATACCATAGAGGGAGATGACACTAATAAAAAGAAGGCGCGGATGCAAAGACTATTTATTCCTTATATCTTCTGGGGCGTCATCATGTATGCCGCCACCCTTTTTGTGGAGCATCTGCTAAATAAGACCGACGGCGCCAAGGTGAATGAGCTGCCCTGGCAGCTTCTGACCGGCTGCGTGGAGAGTATCGATCCGCCGCTTTTTTATCTATGGGAGGTAATGCTATTTACACTGTTGGGATTTGTATTGTTTGGGATGTTTAAAAAACCCATACCCTGCATCATCTTAGCGGTGCTTTCGGTCGTCTGTCTGTGGATACAGTATGACGGAAGGCTGACGCTTTTCATGAAAGGCTTCCGCTATGAGATCATGTATACCTTTGGCAGGATTCCGGAGCTTTTACCCTTTGCCGCCTTAGGAATGGTTATTTCTGCAACCGGGTTCTATAGTCTGTTAAGAAGATACAGAGTACCAAGCTGCGTTTTGCTTACGGTTTTGGTGCCTTTGCTTTTGATCTTCAGAGACAGGATCTTTGTCCGTCCGGAGCAGACGCTGGCCTATGCGGGAATAGCGCTCTTTGTGACGGCACCACTGATGTTTTTATGGATGGCGCTTCTGCCGTTTGAAAAGCTACCGGTGGCAGTCCGGGTCTTTATAGATACGATCTCGGAATACACCATGGGTGTTTTTGCCATACACTGGCCCCTTGGAAAGCTCCTAAATATGATCTACAGGGAAATGACGGGCATGGAAAAGACCCTTTGGCTTTGCGTTATCATTTTTCTGATAAGTTGGATAATTGCATTTGCCATAAGTCGTATCCCGGGAAGATTTTCAAAGATGCTGGTCAGCTGACAGCCTGCGGTGCCTTTTTTCCATGATGGTCACCAGATTGTGAATGGCAAGCACCATTATGATGGGGACATACACGATCAGATATCTTGCCCTGGCTTCAAAGAGCATATCAAAAATGAATATCCCGGTAACTGACAGTGCAAGCACCAAAGTCTTATCGTGCCTGCGCTGTTTTACTGTAAGGGTCAAAAGCAAAAGAGTCATATACCACAGGAGTTGGTAGATGTACTGCCGTATGAAAAACATGCTTCCCGACTTGTAATAAAAAGCTTTGTACAGATTAGGAAGAAAACCGTATGTATACTGGGCATTATAAAACCCGGATTCCTCGCCCCAGGCAAAGGTGCCGTCGTTAAATACCACAAGCGCTTTTTTGCTCAAAAATGAAATGAACTCCCCGGGGGTATAGCTTGAAAAGCGCTCATTTATCCTGGCAAGCTGGGCTTCGGTGCGCTCTTTTTTTGTGGGATAGCTAAAGGAATATGTAACATCCGAGAGCACAAAGCAGCCGTCATTTTCGCTGTTCATCCCCATCATGAACATATGAAGGGGACCGGTGTTAAGTTCCTTGTTTATTTGAAGGGGAGTAAGGGTGATAAGCTTAGAAAAAAGCAGGCTTCCAATTACAAAGACCGCCGCCATCATAACTACTCCTGACAGATAGGATCTTATCCTTTCCTTGGTTATCTTCTTTGTGATAAAATGGATCGCCTCACATATCCCTATGGCGATAAGGACTATGAGTACGGTGGGCTTGATCTTATAGCCACAAAGTACCAGGATAAAGATAGCCGTCCACTTTCCGGGCTCCGGAATGGTGCGGTCGATCCTTAGATAAAGGTCATAGGCTGCAATGGGAAAAATAAAGGCGGTCAGGTCGTTATATACCACAACCTGCCATCCGATGAGACCAAACCAGAGAATATAATCCATAAGACCCAGCCTGCCGGCTGATTCATCATGGAGCTTTTTTAATATATCGTAGATAAGCCATGCCACCAGGGTGGATGCCAGGCTCTGGATCACAGTCAGGGTATATAAAACGGAGATCTTGTCTATATGCCCCAGACTCCTCATTATGACGGCGACAATATACTCAAGCAAAAAAAGTCCGTCGTTATAGGTGTAGTGGGAAAAATAATCAACATCTGCCAGGTCTATCCTGCCGTTCGATATGAGCATAACATTGTGAAGAATGGTACCGGAATCCCAAATTGTGCCTAAAAACAGGATGTTTCTGCTGACCCAGATCTGGTACAAAAAGAACAGGATCAGTGTTATGAAAACCGGAAACCTGTTTCGTGCGTAGTCATTGGGGCCCACGTTTTTAATGATAGCGATGAGTATCAAAATAGAGATAAGGACCGCTTCAACTGCTGGAAGCGGGTATTCCTTTTTAGCCACGTAGTCAACATGAAAGAAGAACGCATTATTAAAAATGATGATACCGGATGCGACTGTCAGGATAAGATAAAACAGCCGTATCAGGGATTCCTTCAAGGAAAAGTCTCTGTTATTCATTGGCATCTTTTTTTATCTTTGCATCGATGTCTCTGTTGATGGAAGTGAATTCCTTAAGGGCATTAAAGCCTATGCCGAAAAACTTACTTATGTTGTACATACTGTTTCCCTGCTCTCTTGAAACAAAGGATATGGGCAGGTAATGTACGTTCATATGAAGCTTTTGAAATACCACGCTTAGGACAACCTGAGCCAGGAGATAATCTGTGGGCACATATAAAAGAGCTTTTTTTAGCGCATCCCTTTTCATCAGTCTGAAAGGCACATTTGAATCCGGCACGGTCACATGGAAGATACTCTTTACAACCATAGATAGCACACGTGAGATCACAAGCCTGCCAAAGCCGTCACCCCGTTTGTGTCGCACACCCATGACCACGTCACAGCATTCTATCTCCCTAATAAAGGGGTCAAAGTCTGAGGGCAGTGTCTGGCCATCAGAATCCGTCTGAAATATAAGCCCGGCACCCTGATCCAGTGCGTAGCGATAGCCGTACATACAGGTTGATGCATGTCCGGAGTTTTCCTTTGTAAGAACTGTAAGAAGTGGATATTTTTCTTCCTTTTTCTTTGCTGCCTCGTAGGTGTTGTCCTTGCTGCCGTCGTTTATAATCACCAAGCGGGAGTTATCGCTGCTTCCGTATTTTTCTATGATGGGGTACCAGGAGTCTATGACACCTTCGATGTTTTCCTCTTCATTGTATGCGGGTATTATTATATACAAATCACTCATAGCCGCGATTATATCACGATAAAAAGGGATTTGCAAACACTACAGGCAATATCGCCTTGTATCTTTATGATATTTTATTTATAATTTTAAATGTTGCAAAGCATAGGGAAGGGCTCTGGATACATGACTGATACCAAAACACGAGAAAAAATGTTTGATATAGCAAAGGCACTGGCATTTATTGCCGTTGTCTGGGGACATATGTTTCCGCTGCACGGCATGTGGTTTGTATACGGCTTCCACCTTCAGGTATTCTTTTTCATAAGCGGCTGGTTTTTCAGTGTAAAAAAGAAGCCTGTGGATTTTCTTGTGGGAAAGGCTGTACGGCTTATTCTTCCATATGTGGTGATAGGTGCTTTGGTGTGCGTCCTGCTTGGAATAAAAAACTATCTGTTTTCGGATATACCTCTTAAGGGTGCTGTTTTAGAACAGGCTGATCTGTATTTCTGGCAGGGGACGACGCCCATAGGGCCCATGTGGTTTTTGCCGGCCCTTTTCTTTTCGCTGGTTGTCTTTTATATCCTGGCAAAACCAAAATACACCATCCTGCTTTTGCCTTTTATAGTGTATGGAGCCTGTGTCCTGTCAAAAACCCTATGGCTTCCGTTTTTTATAATAAACGGTGTAGTGGCCAGTGGATACGTGGGGATCGGGTATCTGTCAAGAAAGGGCTACGAAAAACTAAAGGGATCGCATCCTAAGGCAGGGTATATCTTTGATGTCGGCTTTGTAGTGGCTATGGTCATTTGGGTGATCTTTCAGTGGACTATGCCGGGTATGATACATCTCTTCAAAAATGAATTCCCACGGGGCATAGTGGATTATCTGGGAGCAATGGCAGCAGTATATGCGGTGCTCTATATTTCAAAAAAGATACTCTCTCCCATCAGATATGTTAGCGATTATCTGTGCTTTTTCGGTAAGAATACCATGCTCTTAATATGCATTCACGAGTTTGATGCGGCCTTTGGCATTATGGTCAGGTGTGCCCGGTTTTTGCCATTTGAGGGAATACCTTTAAACCTTGTGCTTTTGATCATAATGGTGGCGACATACAGCCTGATAGTTTATATCATAAGATGCCTTCAAAGGCTTTTGGTAAACTGAAAGAGGAGATATAGTGGAAGAAAAAAACAGATTGGATTATTTTGACATAGCAAAGGGCATCTGCTTTATCGCAGTGGTGTGGGGCCATTTCATGAGCCCCTATGGCACGGTGCTGCTTTATACCTTCAATCTGCCAACCTTTTTTCTGATCAGCGGGTATTTTTTGAACAGGAAAAAACCCATAGGGGAGTACTGTGTCAAAAAAGCAAAACAGCTTCTGGTGCCCTACTATATAACCGGTGGTTTTATGATACTGCTTTGTGCCATTTTAAGAGGAGATGTGGCAGAGTGGACAGGCCGGGTGATATATGCTGCCGGACTTGTGCCGGAGCATCCCCTTATGAATGTAGGATTTGTGGGCCCAATCTGGTTTTTCTGGGCGCTGTTTTTTGCACTGATCATTGCAAGGGTAGGGATCATCCGTGTGTGGACGGCATTGGTTGTGGTGATAGCGGTTTTGGCCGGGTATGTTTCCTCACGGTTCATCTGGCTGCCCTTTGAGATCCAGGCCGGCATGATGCTCTCCGGATATGTTTATGTGGGATATCTGGCAAAATGCCTGGTCGACAAAGTAAAGCCGCACATCTCCAGGGAGTGGTTATGGCAGATTACGGGACTGCTTACGGCAGCTATGGTAATCATCTGGTTCTGGTATTATTCCGGGGAGGAAAAAAGTGTGCTTTTTTGCATCAATACTTATCCCAGGGGAGTGATAGATTATGTAGGACCATTTAGTGCCATGTTTTCTGTGATACTGCTGTGTGCATTTTTCGTTCGATACATACCCGTGGTCTCCCGGGGGCTTCGCTGGATAGGGCAAAACACTCTTTTCATGTTGTGCCTCCATACGGTGGATACCATGTTTTATGACTGGGATTTTCTGCTTCACTGGGAGGATGTTATCACCTGGAGGACCCTTTTGGTGATACTGATCTTCAAGTTTGCGGTATATATCGGAATTACCAGCTTAGTCGGTGTAGTTCGCCGACGGGATTAAGTCCCGAAAAGTCATTTTGGCGGAGCGCTTCATATAGTATTATGGCAACGGAATTTGACAGATTAAGGGAGCGCTCATCTCCTGCCATGGGGATGCGGATGCAGTCATCCGGGTGTTGTACCAGGATCTCCTCGGGGATCCCGGCGGACTCTTTTCCGAACATGATGAAGTCATTTTCAGCATATCGCACCTCGGTATAGGTGTGATGTGCCTTTGTGGTGGCAAAATATATGTGGGCACCGGAGTTTTTTTCCAGGAAATCCTCCCAGTCGTCGTAGCGGGTTACGTCCAGTCTGTCCCAGTAATCCATGCCGGCTCTTTTTACATATTTGCTGGTGAGATGAAAGCCCAGGGGCTCTATGAGATGGAGGCTGGAGTTTGTGGCTACGCAGGTGCGGCCGATGTTTCCGGTATTAAGTGGGTTTTCCGGTTCATGTAGGATAATATTCATAAGATTTTCTAATCTCCTGATAAGTAATTCTCTTGTATCTTGTGACGGTTTTTATTATAATCGTTTTTATTGAAACTTGCGAGGAAAGAATCAACACAAAGGGAAGAGAGGTGATCGTAATGCCCGCATTTATCATTATCGTTGTTATTGTTCTTGCTATTTTGATCTCTTGTGTCAGGATAGTTCCCCAGGCACACGCCTATGTAGTTGAGCGACTGGGTGCTTATCAGGGAACCTGGCCCGTTGGACTCCATTTCAAGGTGCCTATAATCGATCGCGTTGCAAAAAATGTTAACTTAAAGGAAATGGTTTTGGATTTTCCTCCACAGCCGGTTATTACCAAGGATAACGTTACCATGCAGATCGACACGGTGGTCTACTATCAGATCACTGATCCCAGGCTTTACTGCTATGGTGTTGAGAATCCCCTGATGGCCATCGAGAATCTGACAGCGACCACTCTTCGTAATGTGATCGGTGAGCTGGAGCTGGACCAGACCCTTACTTCACGTGAGACCATCAATACCCAGATGCGCGCCGCCCTTGACGTGGCTACTGATCCCTGGGGAATAAAAATAAACCGTGTAGAGCTTAAAAACATCATACCTCCCGCAGCCATCAAGGAAGCCATGGAAAAACAGATGAAGGCAGAGCGTGAGAGACGTGAGGCTATCCTTAAGGCAGAGGGTGAAAAGAAGTCTACCATCCTTATTGCAGAGGGTAAAAAGGAATCTGCTATTTTGGACGCTGAGGCTGAAAAGCAGGCAGCCATCCTCCGTGCTGAGGCTAAAAAGGAGGCTACCATCCGCGAGGCTGAAGGTCAGGCCGAGGCTATACTTAAGGTGCAGCAGGCTAATGCTGACGGACTTAAGATGCTCAAGGCTGCCGAGGCAGATGAGAGCGTTTTAACACTGAAGTCTCTCGAGGCTTTTGGACGGGCTGCAGACGGCAAGTCCACCAAGGTCATCATTCCTTCGGATATTGCGGGAGTGGCAGGACTGGCTACATCTATAAAGGAAGTACTCTCAGATAATAAGGAGTAAGATTCTTCGGGCTACGCCCTCAGAATGACAGATAGGCTGCGCTCCTGGGATGACATGGAGGCTGCGCTCCTGGGATGACATGGAGGCTGCGCTTCTGGGATGACATGGAGGCTGCGCTTCTGGGATGACATGGAGGCTGCGCTCCCATGTCATCCTGAGCGAAGCGAAGGATCTTAATGGAGGTATTTATGGTAGATTTAAAAGGAAAAAGCTTTCTGAAGATGATGGACTTTACTGCCGAGGAGATCGAGTATCTCATAGACCTGGCAGCAGATCTTAAAGACAAGAAAAAGAAGGGTATCCCCCATGAGGACCTGAAGGGCAAGAATATCGTGCTGATATTTGAAAAGACCAGCACCCGTACACGCTGCTCCTTTGAGGTGGCAGCCCATGATCTGGGAATGCATGTTACCTACCTGGATCCCGACGGGTCACAGATCGGCCGTAAGGAGAGCATCAAGGATACTGCCAGGGTGCTGGGTCGTATGTTTGACGGTATTGAGTACAGGGGCTTTGGACAGGATATAGTGGATGAGCTGGCTGAAAATGCCGGTGTGCCGGTGTGGAACGGACTTACGGATCAGTCCCACCCTACCCAGATGATAGCAGATATGCTGACCATTCGTGAGCATTTTGGCAAGCTTAAGGGTATCAAGTTTGTCTATATGGGTGATGCCCGTTTTAATATGGGAAATTCCCTGATGGTGACCTGCGCAAAGCTGGGTATGGATTTTGTGGCCTGCACAGATCCCAAGTACTATCCCGAAAGTTATCTGGTGGATCGTGCCAAGGAGCTTGCTGAAAAAAGCGGTGGCAGCGTGACCCTTACCGACAATGTGGCAGTGGGATGCCGTAATGCGGATGTGATATATACAGACATCTGGGTCTCCATGGGTGAGCCGGAATCCGCATGGAAGGAGCGTATCGAGGCTCTTAAGCCTTATCAGGTCAACGAGCATGCTTTTTCCTTTGCAAAGCCTACGGCAA
>CAMOFS010000034.1 GCA_946613735.1 uncultured Lachnospiraceae bacterium
CAGCCACATCCACCGCTACGATGGTGGAGCACACGGGGGTGCTGGCTACGATGGAAAAGATGATCCCCAAAAAGGCACAGAGTACGGAAAGTACCGCAGAGCAGATCGTCACGGAAAAAAAGCTTTTGAATATCCTCATGGCTGAAAGGGCCGGGAATATCACCAGGGCGGAGATCAAAAGCGATCCCACCAGATTCATGGCCAAAACGATAATGATGGCGATGATAACAGCGATGAGCAGGTTGTAGCCGGAGGCGTTGGTCCCCACCGCACGGGAAAAGTTCTCATCAAAGGTCACGGCAAATATCTTGTTATAAAAGATCACAAATACCGCTAATACGAAGATCGACAGCACCACGCAAAGTATGACCTCGGAAAGGGTCAGCGTCAGGATGGATGCCGAGCCAAAGAGGGTGGAGCATACATCCCCCGCCAGATTTGACGAGGTGGAAAAGATGTTCATCAAAAGGTAGCCAAAGGCAAGGGCCCCCACCGATATCATGGCTATGGCCGCATCCCCCTTTATCTTGGTGTTGGATCCGGTGCGCAAAAGCAACACGGCACTTATGACTGTCACCGGCAGCACCACATACATCTCATTGGTAACATTAAAAACAGATGCGATGGCTATGCCTCCGAAGGCCACGTGCGATAGTCCGTCACCGATAAAGGAAAAGCGCTTCAAAACCAATGTCACCCCGAGAAGTGATGAACATAGCGCAATGAGCACGCCCACTATAAGTGCATAGCGGACCATAGGATATTGAAAAGACGTATAAAGCGTATCCAGCATATCTCAGATAACCTCCTGGCGGCTTAAAAACAGCCGGCCTACCTTGCTGTTTAAGTATTCGTATTTTGTCCCGAAAAAGACATCGTCTCCAATATGGAGAATGTGGCTGGCGAAATTAATGGCAGCCTCTATATCGTGGGAGACCATGATGACGGTAATGCCGTCGCTATTCAGCTCCTTTATCAGGTCATACATCTCCGCCGTCACCACGGGATCCAGGCCGGATACCGGCTCATCAAGTATCAGAAGCTTTTTGGTGGCACACATGGCCCGGGCCGAAAGCACCCGCTGCTGCTGTCCGCCGGAAAGCTCGCGGTAGCATCTTTCGGAAAGCTCTGTTATCCCCATGCGCTCCATGCTGTCTGCCGCAAGCTTTTTTTCCTCCTTATTATAAAAAGGCCTTAAGCCTATGCGGCTCTGGCACCCGGAGATGACGATCTCCCTTACCGAGGCGGGAAAGTCCCTCTGTACCACGGTCTGCTGGGGCAGGTAGCCTATTTCGTTGCTTTTTAGGCCATCGCCATACTCTATGGTGCCCGCCACCGGCTCCTTAAGATGCAAAAGCGTCTTCATAAGGGTGGTCTTGCCGGAGCCATTTTCACCCACTATGCACAGGTAATCCCCGGAATTTACGGTAAAATTGATATTTTCCGCTATGGTGTCATTGTCATAGCCCAATGACAGGTTTTCTGCACTTATAAGTGACATATCAGGGAGCCTCCTCGAACTCCTCGCGGATGATCTCAGCCTCCACGTTCATACGATGGGCATCCGCAGTATCGTCCATAGTCTCATCCAGCCCGGTCAGCGCCGCAAAGGGCGCAAACTGAGCCGCCCGCATCTCCCGTGACATGGGGGTGTGGCGTTTTGAGACAGGGCGTTCTTTATTTATAATGTCTTCATAATTATTCATACCAAAAACATTATACTCACATGACCTCCAAAACACAAATGATTTCCTCTTCATTGCGGCAGCAGGCATAATCTGTTACAATAGGAAACTGTATAAAAAGATTCTTCGGGCTTTGCCCTAGGGATGACCTTGGTATACTGTCACTTGAAATGTAGTGAAGGATCTTTAAGGAGGAATATCATGATAAAAGTGGGAATAGTGGGAGCTACCGGATATGCCGGGGCCGAGCTGGTCAGACTTTTAGCCGGACACAGTGAGGCTGAAGTGGTCTGGTACGGATCCAAGAGCTATGTGGGAGAGGACTTTGCTTCCATTTACAAAAATGCCAGGGGCTTTACCGACGAGGTCTGCCGGGCAGATGATATAGAAAAAATGGCGGATGACTGCGATGTGATCTTTACAGCCACCCCCCAGGGCTATCTGGGAAGCGTCCTTACTGAGGATATTTTAAAAAGGACAAAGGTCATCGACCTGTCGGCGGACTATCGTTTGACTGATATACCTACCTATGAAAAGTGGTACGGCATAGAGCACAAGAGCCCCCAGCTTGTAAAGCAGGCTGTCTACGGACTCTGCGAGCTGCACAGGGATGAGATCAGGGGCAGATCGCTTGTGGCCAATCCCGGCTGCTACACCACCTGCTCCATACTTACGGCCTATCCCCTTGTGGCTGAGGGACTCATCGACCCGGATACCCTTATAGTGGATGCGGCATCCGGTACCAGCGGTGCTGGCCGTGGAGCCAAGGTGCCAAACCTCTTCTGCGAGGTCAATGAGAGCATGAAGCCCTACGGCGTCACCAACCACAGGCATACTCCTGAGATAGAGCAGGAGCTGTCCCTGGCAGCAGGCCGCCAGGTCGTTATCAATTTTACACCTCACCTGGCCCCCATGAACCGTGGCATCCTGGCTACGGAATACGCATCCCTAAGGATGAGTGCCGATGGCGCGTATCCCAAGCCTGAGGATATAGTGGCAGCCTACGAGAAGTACTATAAGGATGAGTACTTCATCCGTCTGCTCCCCTATGGGCAGATGCCCGAGACAAGATGGGTGGAGGGCTCCAACTTTGTTGACATCGGATACATCATTGATGAGCGGACTCACCGGGTGATCATGGTGGGCGCTATAGACAATCTGGTAAAAGGAGCAGCAGGCCAGGCAGTACAGAATATGAATATCATCTTTGGACTGGAGGAAAAAACGGGACTGACCGCAATGCCGGTATTCCCGTAGAGATTCTTCGCTTCGCTCAGAATGACAAGGGGAGAGCACAGTCAGAATGCCAAGGGGAGAGCACAGTCAGAATGCCAAGGGGAGGTGTCATCCTGAGGCCGGGCTTTTTTGTCATCCTGAGGCCGAAGGCCGAAGGATCCTTAATGAGAGGAAGTTAATGGATAATATAACAATCAGAGAATTCAAACCCGAAGACCATGAAAAGGCTTACGCCCTGTGGCAGACCATTCATGGCTTTGGCATCAGATCAGTGGACGATTCCTATGAGGGCGTGATCAAGTTCCTCGAGAGGAATCCGGGCTGCAGTGTGGTAGCAGAGACTGCCGACGGCAGAGTAGTGGGAACCATCCTCTGCGGGCACGACGGACGCAGGGCCAGCTTTTACCACGTTTGCGTGCATGAGGATTTCAGACGCCGCGGCATAGGAAAGCAGATGGTGGTCTGGTGCATGCAGGAACTCAAGAAATTAAAGGTAAATAAAATTTCTCTCGTTGCCTTCAAGAAAAACGAGCTGGGCAATAATTTCTGGCACGGTGAGGGCTGGACTGAGAGAGAGGACCTGAATATGTACGATTTCGTACTTAACGAGGAAAATATAACGAGATTTAATAAATAGGATCCCTTACAGGAGGCAAAAATGAACATAATCGACGGAGGAGTGACAGCTCCAAAAGGCTTTTACGCCGCAAATACGGCAGCGGGAATCAAGTACGCAGACCGTGACGACATGGCAATGATCGTAAGCGAGACAGGCTGCGTCACGGCGGGAACCTACACCAAAAACGTGGTAAAGGCGGCTCCGGTGACCTGGGACCGCCGGATCACCACATCCGACACCCCGGTCCGGGGCGTGGTGGTCAATGCCGGCATAGCCAATGCCTGCACGGGAGAAGAGGGCATGGAGTACTGCCTGAAAACCGCGGATGCAGCCGCAAAAGCCATAAACGAATGGAAAAAGCCATCAGAAACCGAAGAGACCGCCCACTATGATGGCGAGCCAGACCATAGTGATAGCGAGCCAGACCATAATGCCGGCAGTACTGCCCCGATAGCGGCTGGAGGATTGACGGACGCTGACGAACCGGCAGCAGCTGACGGGATCCTGGTGGCCTCCACCGGCGTCATCGGTATGCAGCTTCCTATCGACAGGCTTACAGCCGGAGTAGAGGCCATGTCAAAAAAGCTCTCTGACAGCAGAGAGTCAGCCAATCTGGCGGCCCGGGCCATCATGACCACGGACACCATCCCCAAGGAAGCCGCCGCCACCATAGAAATAGGCGGAAGCACAGTCACCATCGGCGCCATGACCAAGGGCAGTGGCATGATCCATCCCAACATGTGCACCATGCTCTGCTTCGTGACTACAGATGCTGATATTGATAAGAACCTCCTTCAGAGTGCTTTATCAGAGGTTGTTGATGAGACATTCAACATGATTTCCGTGGACGGGGATACCTCCACCAATGATACCTGCGTGGTACTGGCCAACGGCCTTGCTAAGAATCCTAAGATAAAGGAAAAGTCCAAAGACTATGAGACATTTAAGGAAGCTCTTTTTGAAGTATTAAAGAAGCTTGCCATGATGATGGCCGGGGACGGAGAAGGCGCTACGGCACTTTTCGAGGTAACGGTCACCGGCGCGAAGAACAGGGAAGAGGCCAGGACACTGGCAAAGTCCGTTATCACTTCATCCCTTACCAAGGCAGCCATCTACGGACATGACGCCAACTGGGGCAGGATACTCTGTGCCCTGGGCTATTCGGGCGTTGATTTTGACCCGGATAAGGTGAGGCTTTCCTTTAAAAGTGCGGCAGGCACCATTCTCATAGCAGAAAATGGTCATGGAGCCGGCTTTGATGAGGACGAAGCTACCCGCATCCTTTCCGAGGATCACGTCACCGCCATCTGCGAGATGAACATGGGAGATGCCTCGGCCACGGCCTGGGGCTGCGATCTGACACATGAATATGTCAGTATCAATGCGGATTACAGGTCGTAATAAAAGCATTTTGACCACGTACAGATATCCGATTATTGTACTTTTAAAAAAACAATCACAAATGCAGGGGATTTGTCAGGTTGTTGTCAGGTAGAGAGTGTTATACTTCACGTGTGAGTTCATAATTTTCTGGACTCCTCTCTCCCCATCGCCTCGTATTCCCTGCGAGGCGATTTTCTTTTTTATAATTTCTTTGGCAAGAAGCCAAAGCGAGACGGAGCAAAGCAAAAGGCCTTGTCTCCTAAGAGGTCTCAAAAGGGGAGAGAAACATGAAATACTTGATAGTCGACGACGAGCCGGAGGCGATCCGGCATCTTTCCGGTGTAGTAACCCAAACAGATGACCATGCCATTATAGACACGGCCACCAACACAGAGGATGCATACTATCTTAGTACGCATGATACCTACGACGTGTTTTTTGTGGATATTAAAATGCCCGGCAAAAACGGGCTGGAACTGGCAGAGGACTTAAAAAGCATAAAGCCCTTTATCAACATTATATTTGTTACGGCCCATCCTGAATATGCATTAGAGGCGCACAGGCTCTACGTAAGCGGATATATCGTAAAGCCCGCCAAAAGCCTGGAGGTCAGTGAGGCTCTTAAAAACCTCAGACATCCTGTGGTCTTCAGGCACAAGGGCTTTTCTGCCCGCTGCTTTGGGGACTTTGAGGCTTTTTATGACGGCCGCCCCATCCGGTTCAGGCGCAGCAAGACCAAGGAGCTTTTGGCCTATCTCATAGATCGGCGTGGTTCCGTGGTGACAGGTTCCCAGCTTAGGGCGGTGCTCTGGGAGGACAAGGCGGACACCCAGCAGCTGACGGACAGCTTTTCCCAGCTTACCCGGGATCTGAAGACCACCTTGGAGGAGCTGGGCTGCAGGGACATACTCCTTATCAAGCGCAATGCCTACGCAGTTGCACCGGATAGGATACCCTGCGATCTGTATCGTGCCTTAGACAACGATCCCCTTTTTATGGAGGGCTACACCGGGGAGTACATGAGCCAGTACAGCTGGTCCGAGTTTCGCTGACCGCACAGACAATCAGAGTTTCACTAAGCACACAGCCGGTCAGAATTTCGCTGATCAACTTCTTGATGAAGGTAATGATAAATGCTATACTAAATCAGTTAAAGTGTCTTTACATATAGAGAAGGTTTTTCATGAAGGACGGTTTTATAAAAGTCGCCGCCGTAACCCCCAGGGTATCGGTGGCCGGTATCAGTGAAAATACAAAGGAGATCAAGCGCCTCATCGATGTTGCCATCGACGAAAAAAAGGCGAGGATTGTGGTCTTTCCGGAGCTGTGCATCACGGGCTACAGCTGCGGGGATCTTTTCTATCAAAAGAGGCTTATCTCATCGGCACTGGATGCGCTTTTGGATATAGCAGAGTATACCACGGATAAAAACGGCCTGGTATTTGTGGGGCTTCCCTTTGCATACTGTGACAGGCTCTACAATGTTACCGCGGCCATATCCCGGGGGAGCATCTTAGGCCTTGTTCCCAAGACCCACATCCCCTCCTACGGAGAGTTTTACGAGACCAGGCAGTTTTGCCCCGGCATGCGTGAGCCGGTACGCATAGAGCTGCCCGACGGCAGCCTTACCCTTTTGGGCACAGACATCCTCTTTGCCTGTGACAATATTCCGGAGCTTGTGGTGGCAGCAGAGATATGTGAGGATGCCTGGGTACCTGACGATCCCGGTGTGCGGCATGCCATGGCAGGAGCCACCGTCATAGTCAATCCCTCCGCCAGCGACGAGCTTACGGGCAAAAGGGCCTACAGGCGGCAGCTTATCACCAATGCCTCCGCCAGATTATATGCGGCATACATCTATGCCGGCGCAGGCTTTGATGAGTCCACCACCGATGTGGTCATGAGCGGACATGATATGATAGCGGAGGGCGGCAGGCTCCTTTTGGAGAGCGATCCCTTTACACTCGGCGCCCTTATCACCGAGGTGGATGTGCAGACCCTTTCCACCCGCCGCCGCCAGATGAATACATTTTTTACCACGGGCCCCAGGCAGGACCATTTTACCGTTATGTTCTCCCTTGATGAGGAGATTACGGAGATCACCCGTCCCATTGACGCCATGCCCTTTGTGCCCTCGGACAAGGCAAAAAGGCGTGAAAGATGCGAGGAGATCCTGGGCATCCAGGCCTGCGGCCTGAAAAAACGCCTGTCCCATATACATGCCAAAAGTGCGGTGATAGGTATTTCCGGCGGACTCGATTCCACCTTAGCACTGCTGGTTACTGTTCGTGCCTTTGACCTGCTTAAGCTTGACAGGAAGGGGATCACAGCGGTCACCATGCCGGGCTTTGGCACCACGGACCGCACCTATGACAACGCTATCAAGCTTATAGAAAAGCTTGGGGTCACCGGTCGCGAGATCAGCATCAGGGCTGCGGTGGAGCAGCATTTTGCCGACATCGGACACGATATCAATGATAAAAACGTCACCTATGAGAATGCCCAGGCCAGGGAGCGCACCCAGATCCTTATGGATATCGCCAATGAGACCGGTGGCATCGTGGTGGGCACCGGAGATCTCTCCGAGCTGGCCCTTGGATGGGCCACCTACAACGGGGATCACATGTCCATGTACGGAGTCAATGCCTCCGTCCCCAAGACCCTGGTAAGATACCTGGTGGGCTATTATGCGGACACCTGTGGTGACGATGAGCTAAGGGTCGTCCTCTACGATGTTTTGGACACCCCGGTATCACCTGAGCTTTTGCCTCCGGAGGAGGACGGCACCATAGCCCAGAAGACCGAGGACCTGGTGGGACCCTACGAGCTTCACGACTTTTTCCTCTACCATCTCATCAGACAGGGAGAGGATAGGGACAAGATATACAGACTGGCCAGGATAGCTTTTAGAGACACCTATGACGGAGCCACCGTGGACAAATGGCTTACCATTTTTTACAGGAGATTCTTTACATCACAGTACAAGAGATCCTGCGTGCCGGATGGCCCTAAGGTTGGTACAGTGGCGCTTTCACCCAGAGGGGACTGGCGCATGCCGTCGGATGCCTCTTACGTGGACTTTATTTAAAGGGGGAGTTAGCTATGTCAGACAAAAGATGGAAGATCGGAGTCTTTTTAGGGAACGTGCATTTTGTCCATCCCCGCGCCATGATGGCGGCAATAGAGGAGTATTTTTCCGACAAGTCCGTTGACGTGCTGTTTTTTTTGGGCACGGAGTCCGTCAGCTTCAAGGGGGATCTGACGGAGGTCCAGGCGCAGTTTGACTATCAGTATCTGTCCATATATGATTATGAAAAGTTCCAGGACTTTGATTTTTTGATCATCGCCTTTGGTAACATGAACATATCCGCCGGTATCGAGAACAAGGAGATGTATCTCGAAAAGTTTTCTCACATACCGTGTGCGGTGCTGCAGGAGGAGGTGCGTCCGAAAAAGGGCTTCAATGTCATCTCCGACAACTACGGCGGCATGAAGCATATAGTGGATCACCTTATAGAGTTCCACGAGTTTGAGAACATCGTGCTTTTGTGCGGTCCCGAGCACAACGAGGATTCCACCCAGCGCCGCCAGGCCTATCTGGAGTCCATGATCTCCCATGGCTGCGCCGTCAGCGACACCATGATCCGCTACGGAGATTATACGGAAAATGTGGATGAGATCGCAGAAGAGCTTTTGAATGCCAACAGAGGCGCCCAGGCTGTGGTATGTGCCAATGACGAGATGGCCTCCGCAGTATATCGTGTCTGTGAAAAAAGAGGCCTTAGGGTGGGCGTGGATATTGCGGTTACCGGCTTTGATGACATACCCCTTGCCAGCTTTTTGAGCCCGCCCCTTACCACGGTGCGCCAGGAGTCACGTGAGCTGGGGCACACAGCTGCCAGGCTTGCCCTTGCTTATCTCGAGGGCGAGGAGGTGCCTGCAGTTACCAGGATCCCCACCACGGTGATCAACCGCAACTCCTGCGGCTGTAATCTTCCCGATGAAAAGATGGATCTGGCTACGGCCAGGGATGAGTCCGTTTCCGGTGTGGTGGATGATATCAGAAAGATATGGAACTACGCGCTTATGGGTCCCATCATGACCAGGGATCTGGTGGCGGTATCGGACAACATCGTCAGCTTTTTCTCCCGGATGGCCCAGCATCTTATCGACATAGGTGTCCGTTCATCGGCCCTTTTTGTCCAGCATGACCCTATGATCAATACAGTGGAGTCAGGCTATACCATGGCAGACGAGGTCTATCTGGTATTTGAGCAGCATGGAGATAAGTACCATGTCTACCCCAGGGAGGACAGCCCACGCATTGGCCTTAAACGCGGCCTTATGCATCCGGGCAAGCCGGGTGACCCGAGCAGACAGTATTACACCTTTTTGATATTTGACGGAGAGCGGCAATACGGTATCCTGATACTGGAGGTCAAGTCTGAGGAGATACCTTATATGTATCTGACCTCCCTGCATTTTGGCACGGCCTTTCATTTCCATGAGATCAACAACCACGTGATGGCCGAGCACCATACACTTGTTATGCAAAATGCACGGCTTTCCTACAGCGCCCATTCCGACCCGCTGACCGGGCTTTTGAACCGCCGCGGGGTGGAGGAGCTCATACATCAGACCATCAACGAAAACGAAGGCGTCAGGGCCTGCGTCATGATAGGTGATCTGGACCACCTTAAGGAGATCAACGACACCTTCGGGCACAACGAGGGCGACTTTGCCATCAAGGCCTGCTCCGAGGTGCTAAGACGCGTTATCGGTGACCGCGCGCCCTTGGGACGTATCGGCGG
>CAMOFS010000035.1 GCA_946613735.1 uncultured Lachnospiraceae bacterium
ATCAAGATTTCCGGTAATGAGGATGAGAGCCTTTCAGTTGCCGCATCCATCAATATAGAATATGATTTTGTGATCCCTGAGGTCTGCCAGGCAGTCCAGGACAAGGTCAAGCAGAGCATTGAGAATATGACCGGCATCGGAGTATCCGCCGTCGACATACGTATCGCTTCCGTCACAGGGACCTCAAACTCATAGAACTTTGAAAATCAAAATTATAACTGAAGAGAGGATGCCGTAAGGTGTCCTCTTTTTTGCAAAGGAGAGATTATCATGAATCGACATCAGCTTAGGGAAGAGACCTTTTGCCTGCTTTTTCTTACCGAGTTCCATCCGGAGGATGAGATAGGCGAGCAGATGCGTATCTTTATCGAAGAGCGGGATATGGGTGACCAGGGCGAGTATGTGGAAAAAAAGGTTGCCGATATCATTGCCCACCATGATGAGATTGACAGGCGCATCGAGGAAAGGTCCGAGAACTGGAAACTTTCCCGTATGGGCAGGGTGGAGCAGTCCCTGCTTCGACTGGCGGTATATGAGGTGGTCTACGAAGAACTGCCCCGTGGCATCGCTATCAATGAGGCGGTGGAGCTGGCCAAGGTCTACGGAGAGGAGCAGAGCCCTTCCTTTGTCAACGGTGTTTTGGCCCGTGTTATCGGACAGGATGAGTGATATGGAAAAAAGTGTTTATTCCGTATCACAGCTCAATAAATACATTAAGAACATGGTGTCCTCGGATTTCCTTTTGTCCCACATATCTGTCAGAGGTGAGGTGTCCAACTTCAGGGGAGCCGGATCATCGGGTCATCTGTACTTTACGCTAAAGGACAAGGATGCCGAGGTTTCCGTGGCTATGTGGAAAAGCAAGAAAAACGGTCTTAAGGGGGAGCTTAAAAACGGTGCTGCTGTCACGGTCACCGGAAGTGTCGATGTATATACCGTCCGGGGGACCTACCAGATCATCGCAGACCGCATCGAGCCCCAGGGCCTGGGTGATCTATACATAAAGTACGAGCAGCTGAAAAAAGACCTTGAAGAAAAGGGCATGTTTGACGAGATGTATAAAAAGCCCATCCCGGAGTATATCACCACCCTGGGCGTGGTTACTGCCGAGACCGGAGCGGCCATAAGGGATATTATCCAGGTATCGCACCGCAGGAACCCTTACATCAGGATCATCCTTTCTCCGGCCCAGGTTCAGGGAGATGGAGCAGCTGAGTCCGTGGCTTCTGCCATAAAAAGACTCGATGCCCTGCAGCCGGACGTTATGATAGTGGGCAGAGGTGGCGGTTCCATCGAGGATCTGTGGGCCTTTAACGAGCTGCCTGTGGCGGATGCCATTTTCAACGCCCAGACTCCCATAATCTCCGCAGTGGGTCATGAGACGGATACCACCATAGCAGATTATGTGGCGGACAGACGGGCTCCCACTCCCTCGGCGGCGGCGGAGCTTGCAGTTTTTTCCTATGATGATTTTGTGGCTGAGAACAAAAGGCTGCGGGACAGGCTGTCGGACCGGATGGAGCGCATCATAGGTTATAGCCGCATGAGGCTTTTAGCTGACGGTGAAGCTATAAAAAAGCACAGTCCCGAGAATCAGCTTTTGAGTATAAAAAAGGAGCTGGCCAATGTGAGGCTTCGACTGGATACTGCCATGGATAACAGGCTGGCTGCTGACAAACGCAGGCTTTCCGTACTCGCGGAGAGGATAGACGGCAGATCGCCCGCAAAAAAGCTGGCCGGGGGGTATGCCTACGCCAGGGATGCCGCCGGGAAGCGGCTTGTGTCCGTGGAGCAGGTCAAGGCGGATGATAATATTACCCTTACTGTCTCGGATGGTAGTGTGATTTCAAAGGTGGAAAAGATCCTTCGGGCTACGCCCTCAGGATGACAAAAAAGGCAAGCCTGTAATCCGGCCGCGCGTTGTCATTCTGAGCGAAGCGAAGAATCTTTTATAAAAAAATAGGAGAACACATGGAAACAACAATTAGAGAGGACTTTGATTCCCTCGAAGCTATAATAGAAAAAATGGATGATGCCGAGGTCTCCCTGGAAGAGAGCTTCGGGCTCTATGAGGAGGGCATGAAGCTTTTAAAAAAGCTTAAAGGCCGCATAGACACGGTAGAACAAAAGGTTAAAAAACTCAGCGAGGACGGGAGGCTTTCGGATCTGGATGAATGAATATGATTTTAAGACAAAGATGTCAGAGCGGCATAGCCAGATAGAGCGTATCATCGAAGAGACCCTTCCAAAGGAGGAGGGCTATGCAAAGACGGTTTTGGAGGCCATGAACTACAGTGTTCGTGTGGGAGGAAAGAGACTTCGCCCCATACTAATGCAGGAGTGCTATCGCCTTTTCAAGGAAAAAAGTGACGGGTTCGTGGTAGAGGATTCCCTGAGATACTACATGGTGGCCATCGAATGCATCCATACTTATTCTCTGGTTCACGACGATCTGCCCGCCATGGACAACGATATGCTACGCAGGGGACAACCCACCACCCACGCTAAGTACGGGGAGGCTATGGCTATTCTGGCAGGGGATGCTCTGTTAAATTATGCCATGGAGCTTACCACCCGGGCGGTGGACGGAGCCCGTGATGACGATATGAAAAGACTTGCCTATGCTCAGCGACTGCTTTTTGACCGTTCGGGCATATTTGGCATGATAGGCGGACAGACTGCCGACGTGGAGGCTGAAAAGACCGGTACTGCAGGCAGCGAGGAGCTTTTGAGTTACATCCACAGGAACAAGACCGGTGCACTTATCATGGCATCAATGATGGTGGGAGCTATCCTTGGCGGAGCGGATAAAGAGCAGCAGGGGACGGTGGCCTCCGTTGCCCAAAACATCGGACTGGCCTTCCAGATCCGGGATGATATTCTGGATATTGAGGGCGACGAGGATACCCTGGGCAAGCCCATCGGCTCCGATGAAAAAAATGAAAAGCTTACCTATGTGGCAGTCCACGGTATGTCAAAGGCCAAGGCGGATGTGGATACCCTTATGGCCGAGGCTGACAGGCTTTTGGATACGCTACCCGGGGACAAGAGATTTTTGCACGCACTTTTTGATGAGCTTACCACCCGGGAAAAATGATATTCCCATGTCATTCTGAGCGAAGCGAAGAATCTTTGCTCGCGGGATTGCGGAATATTTCAAAGATATTCCCTAAGAGGTACAGATGATACTCGAAAAGATAAAAGAAAGCGGTGACGTTAAGAAAATAGACAAGAGCGATCTGCCCCTTTTGGCTGAGGAGATCAGATCCTTTCTCATAGACACCCTGTCTCATACCGGAGGACATCTTGCGTCCAATCTCGGTGCAGTTGAGCTGACCATAGCTCTGCACCGTGTTTTTGACGTGGAGCGTGATAGGATAGTCTGGGACGTGGGACATCAGAGCTATACCCACAAGATACTTACGGGACGCAGGGAGCAGTTTGATTCACTTCGCTCCTACGGCGGTATTTCCGGTTTTCCACGGATGGATGAGAACCCGGCGGATGCCTTCGGTACGGGTCATGCCTCCACCTCCATCTCAGCGGGGCTGGGCATTGCTACAGCCAGGGATATCCTGGGAGAGGATTTCAACGTGATCTCCGTTATCGGCGATGGCTCCCTTACGGGGGGTATGGTATATGAGGCCATGAACAATGCCTCCGCCCTTAAAAAGAATTTCATCATCGTCTTAAACGACAATAATATGTCCATCTCCCTCAATGTAGGCGGTATGCATGACCATCTGGTGCGGGTGCGCACCAGCAGGGGATATGTGCAGTTAAAGGAGGGAGTACAGTCATTTTTGGAAAAGATCCCCCTCATAGGACAGGCGCTGGTCCGTGGCATCCGTAAGGTGAAAAACGGTATCAAGCAGCTGGTGATTCCCGGGATGATCTTTGAGGATCTGGGGATTATGTATATAGGCCCCGTCCGCGGCCACCATATCGAGGATATGGAGAGGGCCTTTGAGAGAGCCAGGGAGTTCAAGGGGCCGGTGCTGGTTCATGTGATCACCGATAAGGGCAGGGGTTTTCTTCCGGCACAGCGCCATCCCAGCCGCTTCCACGGAGCGGATCCCTTTGATGTGGAGAGGGGACTTCCTCTGGTATCGAAAAAGCCTTCCTATACGGATATTTTTTCCACTGTCATGAGGAAGATGGGTGACAGGAATGAAAAGGTGGTGGCAGTTACAGCGGCTATGATGGACGGTACGGGATTAAAGCGCTTCCACAATATGTTCCCGGATAGATTTTTTGATGTGGGTATAGCAGAGGAGCACGCGGTGACCTTTGCGGCAGGTATGGCTACACGGGGGCTGATCCCGGTGGGGGCCATTTATTCCTCTTTTTTACAGAGAGCCTATGATCAGGTGCTCCATGATGTGGCACTGCAGAGGCTTCATGTGGTATTTGCAGTGGATCGGGCAGGACTGGTAGGAAGCGACGGAGCCACCCATCAGGGGGTTTTTGACCTGTCGTTCCTTACCACTATTCCGGATCTGGTAGTCATGGCTCCGAAGAATAAATATGAGCTTTCCGATATGGTAAAGTGGGCCGTGGCCTATGAAGGCGGTCCCGTGGCCATAAGATATCCCAGAGGAGAGGCTTGTGTCAGTTACAAGGAGGAGCGTGCGACCGTAGAGCTGGGACGATCCGAGACCATAAAAAGCGGCGGCAAGGTGCTTTTATATGCCATCGGTTCCATGGTGGATGTGGCGATGAAGGCCAGGAAGATATTATCAGCTGAGGGTATCAAGGCTGCCGTGTGTAACGCCAGGTTTGCGGCACCCCTGGATGTGGAGTATCTCAAGGAGGCTGCCGGCAGGTATGACCTCATCATAACCTTAGAGGAAAATGTGCGCTCCGGTGGTTTCGGCGAACATGTGATGGATGCGCTTTTGTCTGTCGGGTACAGGGGCAGGATAGATATCGTCGCCATACCTGATGTATTTGTGGAGCACGGTAATGCAGAGCTTCTCAAGAAAAAGCTGGGACTGGATGCGGAGTCTGTGGCCGAAAGGGTAAAAAAGGAAGTAAAAAGTGGCAGATAACAAACCTGTTAAGGAAAGACTGGATATAATACTGGTGCAGCGGGGCCTGGCTCCAAGCCGCGAGAGGGCCAAGGCCCTTATAATGGAGGGCATTGTCTTTGTAAACGGCGTCCGGGAGGACAAGGCGGGATCATCATTTCCGGTCAATGCGGATATTGAGGTTCGTGGCAGCAATATGGAGTTTGTCAGCCGCGGCGGCTATAAGCTAAAAAAGGCTATGGAGGAGTTTCCCATAGACTTGGACGGGGCGATCTGCATGGATATCGGCGCTTCCACCGGAGGCTTTACCGACTGCATGCTCAAGCGTGGCGCAAAAAAGGTGTATTCCGTGGATGTTGGCACCAATCAGCTGGACTATCGTCTTCGGACAGACGAGAGAGTGGTGTGTATGGAGCAGACCAATGTACGCTATATGGTGCCCGAGGACATACCGGATGTGCCGGACTTTATCTCCGTGGATGTCTCTTTTATATCACTTAAGCTGGTTCTGCCTGTAGTAAGTACCCTGCTGTCAGATGAGGGCAGTGCAGTCTGTCTTATAAAGCCACAGTTCGAGGCCGGAAGGGAACAGGTGGGCAAAAAAGGTGTGGTAAGGGATCCGGCGGTCCACCGCCAGGTCATAGAAAATGTTCTTTCCTATGCGGCCGAAAATGGACTTTATCCTGCGGGACTGTCATATTCGCCCATCAAGGGTCCAAAAGGAAATATCGAGTATCTTATCTATCTGTTGAAACACGAGTCACCCGCTTCATGCGAGGGCCGCATAGCTTCAGATGTTTCGGGTGAGGCCGTTAAAAGGCTTGTTGATGACGCACATTTCAACCTCAAATAATTATTTGATTTTTTTAGCGCTTTAAAGTATAATGTGTTGAATGTAAGGGGATTGACTCATCCCGGTCAGTTTATTTCATTTTATTACTTCATCCTGCGCGAGGCGAAGGATCCATGTTAGGGAGTTTTTTGATGTTTTCTGCCGAGATCAATTGGAATCTTGATCTGGATATGTGTGCACTTTTTTTCATCCTTATACTGATGGTCTATATTTTGCGCCGTCAGATACTCCCTGTACGCCAAAATCTGATATTTTTATGCCTCATGACCTGTCATATGATGGTGGCTCTCACTGATATAGTTGCATCCGTGATGCTTTCTTTTCCCGAGAGATACACCGTTCCCATGCTTTATACCATAAATATCATATATTACTGTCTGCGCATTTTAGGCGCGGCCATCTTTTTGGTATATGTTCTGGCACATACCGGCCAGCTCCATGATTCCGGATTGATACTTAAGATAGCCCTTCAGTGGCCGGAGATCCTTATGTGTGTGATGGTGGTCATAACCCCCGTCACTCACCTGATCTTTTATATAGATGATTCCGGTGTATTTCATTACGGCCCCGGCAGACTTTTTGTCTATATTGTGTCTATGATCTATTACGCGCTTGGCTTTGCCCATATCATGGAAAAGCATCGGATTATGAAAAGGATATCCCGCTGGTCCAATTACTTTTTCGTGATCTTTACAGTGGGAGGCGCTACCGTACAGCAGTTTTTCACCCCACATACACAGACACTTTCCATGGGTGTGACCGCTGGTCTTCTCATCCTCTGCCTGTCCGAGGAGAATCCGGATATGTACAGGGATCATGTCACTTCCATTTTTAACGTGGAGGGCCTGAAGCTTTTATACAGCGAATACCTGCGCTACGGCAAATACCACAAGGTAGGGGTCATGGCCTTCGAAAGCTATCAGGAACTCAGAGCCACCTATGGTGACGAGGTAATGAACAGTCTTTTGGAGAGGATCGGTACACAGATACGCATAGCCTTTCCACAGGATACCATTTTCTACATTCACAACGGATGCTTCCTCTTTTTGGATGAGGGGGATGATGTCGATGAGGCCAGAAAGCGTGCCACCGAATATTTTAAAAAGTCCATAAGGACTCCCAAGGGTGACATTATGCTTTCTCCCTGCTTTGCTATTTTTGACTCTGATCTGCGACCAGCTTCCTATGATGAGATGAGGAATGCCATGCAGATGGGACTGGACGAGGCATTAAGGCAGGGTGACGGTGCGACAGTAATGGTCACTGAAAAGATGCTCAGGTCGGCAGCCCATGATCTTGAGATAGAGGCTGCCATTGACAGGGCGGTAAACGGTGACTCTCTGGAGATCTATTTCCAGCCTATCTATGATACCAGGGAAAAGAAGATCAGCTCTGCGGAGGTTTTGGTACGTATCCGTGATGAAAAGATGGGGCTTCTGATGCCGGATGAGTTTATCCACAAGGCAGAGGAGAATGGTTCCATTTTGATCCTGGGACAAAAGGTTTTTGAAAAGACCTGTGAGTTCATCAGGGATCACGATCTGGATGAGCTGGGACTGGACTATATAGAAGTGAATCTTTCCCCCGTTCAGTGCATGAGGGAGCAGCTGGCCTTTGAATTTACAGAGATCGTGGAGCGCTACGGAGTGGATTTTTCCAGGATCAATCTCGAGATTACGGAGACGGGTTCCACAGATTCTGCGGTTACCAGGGAGAATATGGAGACCCTTATGGGTAATGGTATGAGCTTTGCTCTGGATGACTACGGCACCGGCTTCTCCAATCTGGTAAATGTCATGAACCTGCCTCTTCAGATAGTAAAGATAGACAAGTCCATCGTATGGGCATACTTTAATGAGGGCAACCCCACCCTTTTGCACGTGTTGTCACTTTTCAAGGAGAACAATAAAGAAGTAGTGTGCGAGGGAGTTGAGACCTTAGAGATGGCTCAAAAGCTTTCGGATCTGGGCTGCGATCATGAGCAGGGGTTCTATTTCTCCAAGCCCATACCCCAGAGAGAGTTTTTGAAGTTTCTGAATGATTTTGATGAGGTAGTATAGTGAGTAGTCAGGGGACTTCGCTTCCTTCGGGATGACATGCATTCGATGCCATTCTGAGCGAAGCGAAGAATCCTTTAAGGAGTTAAAAATGCAGTTAAACGGATCACAGATAATATTAGAAGTTTTAAAAGAACAGGGAGTGGACACCGTCTTCGGTTATCCCGGCGGTGCCATTTTAAATCTATATGACGAGCTGTACAGACAGCGTGATCACATTCACCATGTGCTCACTTCACACGAGCAGGGAGCATCTCACGCGGCAGACGGCTATGCCAGAAGTACCGGAAGAGTGGGAGTATGCTTTGCCACCTCCGGTCCCGGTGCCACCAATCTGGTCACCGGCATCGGTACGGCTTACATGGACTCCGTTCCCATGGTGGCCATCACCTGCAATGTGACCGCCGCCCTTTTGGGTAAGGACAGCTTCCAGGAGATCGACATAGCGGGTATTACTACCCCCATTACCAAGCATAATTTCATCGTCAAGGATGTAAACGATCTGGCGGATACACTCCGCAGGGCGTTTAAGATTGCAAAGAGAGGCAGACCCGGTCCCGTATTGGTGGATATCACAAAGGATGTGACGGCTGCCAAGTGCATGTATGAAAAAAAGGATCCCGTAGTTACCGAACCGGTGGTGGATGGGATCACCGAGGAGGATTTGAAGGCTGCCTGCCATCTCATATCAAGGGCAAAAAAGCCCTATATTTTTGTTGGTGGAGGCGCACGTATCAGTGGTGCCAATGAGGAGATAATGAAGCTGGCAGAGCTTATGGATGCTCCGGTCTGTGACACCCTGATGGGCAAGGGCTGTTTCCCCGGCACTAATGAGAGATATACCGGTATGCTGGGTATGCACGGCACCAAGGTCTCCAACCTCGGCGTGAGCGACTGTGACCTTTTGCTGGCGCTTGGCACCAGATTTTCAGACCGTGTCCTGGGCAATCCCAAGAAGTTTGCTCACCATGCAAAGGTAGTGCATATAGATGTGGATCCGGCTGAGGTCAATAAAAACGTGGTGGCAGACGCAGCCGTTATAGGAGATATGAAAGAGGTGCTTTCACGTATCATCCCTATGCTAAAGCAGCAGGATCACAGCGAATGGATGCAGCATATCAGAGAGCTGAGTGACATGCATCCCGTGAAATATCCCCGCGGTTTTAACGGACCCTACGTTGTGAGCACACTGTATAAGAAGACTCACGGCGATGCCATAATAGTAACCGAGGTGGGACAGCATCAGATGTGGGCTGCACAGTATTATAACTTCAAGGGCATCAGACAGTTTTTATCCAGCGGAGGCCTGGGTACCATGGGCTACGGTCTGGGTGCTGCCATCGGAGCCGCCTGCGGTAATCCCGGGAAAAAGGTAATAAACATCGCCGGCGACGGATGCTTCAGAATGAACATGAACGAGCTTATCACCGCATCACGTGAAAAGCTTCCTATTGTAGAGATCATTTTGGACAATGGGGTGCTGGGTATGGTCCGCCAGTGGCAGGATATCTTTTATGGAGAGCGATATTCTGAGACCACCCTTTTGGGACAGGTGGATTATGTGAAGCTGGCGGAGTCCATGGGAGTCCGCGGGTATTGCGTATATACCGAAAAGGAATTTGGTGAGGCGATTGACGAGGCGCTTTTGGCTGATGGCCCGGTGCTCATTGACTGCCGCATCGACAGTGACGACAAGGTATGGCCCATGGTGGCCCCCGGAGCACCCAT